>CAZWYW010000006.1:0-48547 GCA_964638535.1 uncultured Candidatus Bathyarchaeia archaeon
GATAAGGAGCTTCATGGCATATTCGCTTACTGGGATAGAACACCTGTCGGCTACGTAGTGTTAGAGATAGGCAAGAAGCTGGTCGAAGCCGGGAGGAAAGTCGGTGAGGTTAGCTCTATAGGAGTTTTAAGGCCCTATAGACGCCTTGGGATAGGCACGGCCCTTTTACTTGAGGGCCTTGAGTGGTTAAGGGAACGTGGCATGGAGGAGGCTATGTTGGAGGTTGATGACGATAACCCCACGGGAGCTATCTGGCTATATGAGAAGGTGGGCTTCCGAGTGGCGTGCAAGGAGTTTGTCTACGAGAGGCCCGTGAGCACCTGATACGTGCTTTTTCCAATCTTCAGCCCTACTTCCCTAACCGGGAGCTCTCGCGAGAGCATAGCCGACTTCATAGAAGGACGCTCAGCCAAGACAGTCGGAGCCAGAAGCTACCTAGCTAAGCTAGAACTCGCTAAGCAGCACTACAGGAGATACGCCAGGTACCTAGACGAGCTAAGAACCAAGGCCAGGCTCACGGCCAAAAATATCCGGAGCCAGATGGGAACCGCTGGGTACCACCCGTAGAAGTTGGTCATCTAAGACCTAAGGAAGACTACTGGATGGAAAGTTTATAGGCAAGTTGTTTTCCTCAAAATGGTTAATGATGGGGGAACGGAGATTAAAGGATATACTACGTAAAGCCCATCCAATAGCACTAGGTAATGTAGATCAACTAGAGATGTGGAGGATGCCATAAAGAAAGTAGAGACCATGCGTAGCATAGCCCTGAGAAGTGCTGCAGAGAAGATGATCATGCGCAGGATAGAAGAGGTGATGAAGCATGAGTGATTATGAGAGAGGTTTCACAGATGCTCTAGAGTTGGTCGTGAGCGAGCTGGAGGATGCCAAAGATCTAGAGAATGCTAGGACGAGAGTCAGACTACTGCTCAGCCTGGCCTTAGAGCACAAGATGACTGAGCTCAAGCGCAGATTAGGCTACGTGACCATCAAACGAAGCTAGCGAGATCCCGTGAAATTGATGTTTAACTCCTCTAGTATCCGCCTAATTACATCATCGCTCACCCAGAAGCCGTGTTCTCTGAGCTTTCTGATTTCTGATACCAAGGCCTGTTTATCCATTAGACCTTTATCGTAGAACATCCTGAGGACACGAAGGGTTCCTATAACATTAAGACCCAGTTCAGTGGCTCTCTTCCGTGCTAATTTATCATCTAAGATGACGAAGTTGGCTCCCT
This sequence comes from uncultured Candidatus Bathyarchaeia archaeon, assembly GCA_964638535.1. Lineage (GTDB taxonomy): Archaea > Thermoproteota > Bathyarchaeia > EX4484-135 > EX4484-135 > EX4484-135. The sequence continues at coordinate 1,239 of CAZWYW010000006.1, forward strand.
CTTCTAAAGCCAATGCTATTGCCTCAGCTTCTCCTACTGATAGTTCGCGACAGAGCTCAATGACTAGAGAGCGATTTCTTACGTTCTTTATGGTGATTACGCCCTTTTCCACAGCTTCTCTTAACTCTCTATCACCCGGCAGACCATGACCTTTGATACACACCTCCTCATATACAGCCGCAGGGATCATTATCTCTCCAAAAAGATGAGTTAGATGCTCCAAGCGTTTTAACTTGCTTAAGGCTATTATTACTGACGAATTTAAGACAACCTTAGCTTGTTTCAATCTCAAGCTCCCTCATAGCTTCTTCATCATCATACCTATAGGCGGGTATACCTCTTTTCTTCAATTCTTCTATGAAGGTCTGTAGAGGGATTCCTGCTAATTCAGCTGCCTTACCAACGCTTATCAGCCCACGTCTAAATGCCTCTATCGCAATTGCTAATCTCACGTCCTTTTCATCAAGCCCCTCTGGCACTTCAATGCTAACTACCTTCACCATTTTAACACCCTTGAAATAGACGCCCTCAGAGGTAATTAAAGCTCACCTTGGTTACATTACCTAAAGGCTGGCTCCCTGTGATACGCGAAAAAGAGAGTCAGGCTACTGCTGAGCCTGGCATTAGAGCACAAGATGACAGAGCTAAAACACAAACTGGGCTACGTGATCATCAAGCGTGGTTAGAGTGGAGAAAGAACATCTCCCGGCTAGAGCATTCCCTAACTCGATATTTCTTGAGTTCTAGCTACCTTTATACAGGGCAGCTTATCCCATAAAGACGGGAGGTTCATGAAGGTAGGGGAGAGGAAGAGGTACTTTAAAATAGGTTTTACGGTTAATGACGAGGCAGGTACTAGAGACGTATTTGCTATATTTCGAACAAGGCTTTACAAGTCCTTAGGTAGTCTAGCTCGTGCATGAGGCTGAGGAATGATGTATTAGAGGTTGCGAGAGGCTTCAAGCTCCTCCTTTACCTCCTCTTCATCAAGCCTGTAGAGCCTGACGCCTAATGCGCGTAGCTTCTCCTTTAGGGCTATTGGGTTGAAGCCTAATAGCTCGGCTATCTTATCCCAGCTGTAAGGGCTTACTTGGTAGAGGCCTATGGCTAGGAGGAGCCTGATAGGCTCTGGGAGCTCCCTAGCCTTATCAAGGCCCTCAAGTTCTACTAGCACGGACAAGGCTATATGACCCACTGGGGCATAGGCTCCGGTGGATAAAAGGATTAAGGTCAGGGAGCTCCTTGAGTTCGTCAGCCTTGATGGAGATATCGTTGCCTATTACATGGTTGGATAATGTTTATATAAGCCGGACTTTTTTTTTTCAGGGTGAGAATGGAGTGGGCGGTCTTAGTAACCGCCCCAGGATAATCCCCTGTGCCATCTACGCACCCGGCAAACGCATTACGCAGCTCCTGATAGAGGGCAAGAGCGTCCTTGGCGTGCTAGCTAAGATTGTTTCTAAGACAACTGAGCATAGAATTAACATCTTATCGGGCATGATAACAACTGAGCCGGGCGAGGAAACGGCTATCCTAACGTTATTCTTAGATCTCACGGACTCCAAGCTTAAAGCTGGGGAATTTGTTGAGGAGCTTAAGGCTCTAGATGTAGTATTAGATGCGAAGATCATCGTTAAGAAGTTCGGTGATATAGCAGTAGACGGGACCACTTATACTACGCTCTTCTTGGGTAAGAGGGTGGTAATGTTAGATGTAGATGATGTAGGTGCTATGTTCAGCTGGCTAGATAAGACCTTTGGCTCAGGAGGACACACCATACTATTCGATATGGGTGAAGCAGCCGGTAGAGAGTCTGCCAAGAAGTTAAGAGAATCCTACGGGCTTAAGAAATGTGATTTAATTGAGGCTTTCCTAGCCTTACACATAGCTGCTGGCTGGTTTGGCTATGAGATAGTAGAGTGTAATGAAGAAGAACTTAAGTTCGTGATAAGACTTCATGGAAACTTTGAGTGTACACCATTCATAGGTAAGAAAGATAGGCCAATGAGTCACTTGATAAGAGGAACTCTAGCCGGTGTATTCAAAGAGGCTTATGGAAGGGACTTCAGGGTGAAAGAAGTAAAATGCATAGCTAAAGGAGACAAATACTGCGAATTCATAATAGAGCCCATGCGGAAGAAGTAAGCGTGAGCAAGGGCTAGAAGAGCCAATCGCCTAGCCTCAGCCTAATGAAGAGCTCGGGACAGGCGTGCCCGCAAGAGACCCATAGAGGCGTTAGGCGAGACGATTAGAGCTAGACCAACGAATATAAGAGAAGCGCGATTCTTAGCAGAAAATATCATGTGAGTTTTGGCGGAACGATACAAAGAGTCGCTTCCCCGTCGTTCTGGGGGTCAAGCACCAGCCTGCCCCTCTTTCTCCCGGGGGATTGCTCCATATTAATATGTTCTCTACTCAGAGAATATATATCTTATCAGCTTTACATATCTTAAGGCAGTAGGAGGTTAGGGATGACACATGCCTATGGGGAAGCCTGAGAGGCCTTACGGCGAGTGGTGTATTCACCCACTTGAGCATCCGCTCGCCCTTTGCCAATTAGATATATTACGCCTCTTAGCGGAGGAAGGGCCGATGAACATCTATGAGATATCTAATAAGAGACTCGGCTATCGGTATGCCCATGTCCATAAGTCTGTCAAGGTGCTGAAGGCACTAGGTCTTGTGAGGGAGCAGGAATCATACTACAAGCGGAGGAAGATGTTGAATGTGGCCATAACACATTTCGGTTACATAGTTTATCTAGCTGCTTGGAAGGAAGAGGCAAGCATGAAGAGAAGCCTTGAAAAGGCGATTTACATGCAAAGGGGCCTATTCCCGGACTTATTTTATGTCTGCTGGTTGATTAGCGATAAAGTGTTTGAAGAGAGGGAGTTCCCGGAAGACCTCTACCTATATGAAGAACTTCGGAACCAGAATAAGAGGTTTAGAGAGACATTAGCGGGGTGGGTGCGCGAGGACGGCGGGGACCACCTCCGTTCTTAAGCCTTAACGAAACTAGGCAAACGGGCGAGAAACCCACTTACAAGCCCGGGATCTCTTCAAAGCCATGATAACAGCCGCTAAGAGGGATATGGTGCGATTAAGGGTTAAATTGAGAACTCTCTCCGATAAGCTTCCCCCCGTGCCCTCCGAGTGGACAGGAGGTATAGCTCGTGAACTAGCTAAAAGAAGGGAAGTCGAGTTTGATACCTTCCTCCCGACCGAGGTGTTAAGTCCCGTTTACGAAGGATATGATGTGTTCTCGCCAGAAGTAGAAGAGGATGGTACTGTATGGTGTCCCGCAGCAGAATATTACTTTGGGGTTGGGCTTGGAGGGTTATTTGATTGTGCTAGGATACTCTACGATGTCATCCTCCAGCTGTTGAGATCAGATAACTCGAAACGCTACTCACCGGAAATTCTTAATATCGCTTGCATCCTATCGAGGCCTGATAGAATATTTGTGGGCATGGTCTTTAAAGAGCTAGAACTAAGAGGCCTGCCCGAGAAACGCACAATGGAAATAGAAGGAAAAGGCATCAAGTTAATCATAGAGCTGGTGAAGCCTCGAAATATGACGCAGGACAAAGAGCTGTCGTAAACAGCCTCTAACATATAGATGTTCGATATTTTAGTCTAAGCAAGGGTCATTAACTTTGATCACGGCTTAGAGAAACCTTATATACGTCTATACGTCTGTACGGTCGGGCGTCAAGTTGGTCAGGAAGGTTAAGGTCACGTTATCGTTAAGAGAGGATTTGGTTAAGAGAGTGAAGAGCAGGCTAGCCCTTGAGAGCAGAAGCCTAAGCGATTTAGTAGAAGAATTCCTGGCCACATACGATACGCTAGAGCTCTTAGATCAGCTCTGCGAGTTATTAGGCCTGGAGAAGAGGTTTTACACGAGTTCCGAGGTTAAGGCAGGTAGGCCCCTGGGTCTTAAGGCCGAGGATATCGTGAGGGAGCTTAGGAATGAGCGTGCGAAGCGTATATCTGGATACTAATGCCATAGTCAAGAGGTACGTCATGGAAGAGCACACAGACCGAATTGACGAGCTCTATGATAAGGCACATGCCGGAGAACTAATAATAGGCTTCTCCACATGGAATATAGGTGAGTTAGCCGGAGTCTTAGATAAATATGAGAGAAAGGGAGTGCTAACTAACGCCAGGGCCCTATTTGAGAAGTTCATAGGAGAAACGAGACTCTTGGTAAAGATTGGTCAGCTAAAACTCATCCCACTAAGCCTTAAGATCATAATTTCAGCCATAGGTTATGTGTTTAAACACGGTATTTACATAGCTGATGCCGTACAAGTGACGTCGGCTAAGGATTTTGATGCATTCCTCACCTACGATAAGAAGCTAGCTCATGTAGCACGCATTGAAGGATTAAACGTCATAACCTAGTGGATTTGCCCCACGGCATCAAAACTAAGGCTCGGAGGGTATACCCCACGACAAAAGGCGATTAAGGCCTAATGATGCAAATATCATTGCGGTATATGTTTGTAGGGCTAATATCCTGCCTGGGTGGAGGGTGTTTAAGCGACTACTGAGCCCGGAATTGCATGACCATGGTATTAGAGGGTAAAATATCCGTAAGAGACCCTGATTAGATACTACGATCACCTAGAAGCCTCCTCTAGGGTCCTTAGGTCCTCTTCTAAATCCTCGGGACCATAACGAATTGGCACGCCCTTACGGGCCATGAGCTCCATCATCTCCCACAATGATAAGCCAGCTATCTCAGCCGCCTTGCCAAGCGATATGAGGCCCTCACGATAAAGCTCTAATGCTATTAGCTCACGAACAGCTTTGGAAAGGTCCTTAGCCCTGACTATGCGGGCAATATCGGCAGGCACTTTCACACTCAGCATTTCCACGCTTGATCACTTTGACTTAGCTAGTCATAATGAAGACCAACTTAGCATAATTCTCGAATTAGTATGGGCATATTCTCAAGAGACCTATAGAATATACATGCCTGCACAGATCAGATTAGAGGACTAAGGAGCAGGATGGTCCATGGGGGGTTCCAGGCTATCGTAAGATGGGGAGGCAAGGAAATATCGTCCTCTCCGACCAACGGCCGCCTTAAGCAGGTCCTGTCTTCCTGAACTTGTACCGCTCGAATATGAGCTCGACCTGGCCGTCCTCCCTTATCCTGAATTCGGCCGTTATCTTCCTCCCGTGCTCTAACGTGAAGAAGACGGCTTCTTCCTCGCCTAAGCGCTCGGGGACGAGAGGCCTCTCCTGCCTTATATAACGCCCCCGCGTCTCCATGAGGAGGAAATCACCCTTACGGACCACGTTCACCTTGAAGGCGCCCATGTAGGTCTTGTACTCGCCGGCCAAGAGGTCAAGAAGCCTATCGCGTTTCACGAAGGGCAGTTTTTCGGGGTCCTCGCCCAAGGCCAGGGCGAGAGCATAAAGCCCTATGTGGGAGAGCGGGTAGCCGCTCGCGTTAGCCAACACCGCTACTCCCAGTCCTTCGCCCGGCAGGTAACCCGCGTAGGCCGTGGAGACGAGCACAGAGCCGCTGTGCCCCACAAGCTTCCGGCCCAAGAAGTTCGGCACGATTATCCAGCCGTAGCCGTAAGCCTCGCCCCCGAATACCTCATAGGGCAGCGGCACCCTGGGCTCCTCCATCTCCTCCACGCCTTCCTCGGAGAGCAGCCTAGCGCCGTCGAGTTCGCCCTTGTTTAAGAACATCATTAGATAGCGGGCCAGGTCCATTACGTTACTTATGAGACCGCCGTCCGCCGAGATACCGAACGGGTAAGTGCTCGGCAGCCTCTTGCCCTCGCTATCTATAAGGTAGGGCGTCGCCTTATCTGGGTCTTGGTCAAACTCACGCTTGGTGAAATAAGAACGTTCCATGCCCAACGGCTCGAGTATATTCTCGCGCACGTATTCCTCGTACGGGGCCTTAGACACGTTCTCCACTATATGGCCTAGGAGCACGTAGCCCTCGTTTAGGTAAAAGAACTTCTCGCCGGGCTTGGCCTCAGCCCAGTCCCCGGCCCCAGCCATGAAGCTTATCACGTCCTCAGGGCTGGCTATGGGCAGCCAGGTAGCGTCATCGCCTACCACGCTCCTTATCAGCGCCTCGGCGTAGCCCAGGGCCGGCAGGCCAGAGGAGTGCGTGAGGAGGTGCTTTATCCGTATAATCTCGCCCTTAGGCTTCAACCCGAGGGAGATGTATTTGTCTATCGGGTCCTCTGGGTTCAGGAGGCCTTTCTCGGCTAGCTGCATGATCGCAAGGGCCGTGAAGGACTTCGTGACAGAGCCTATGCCGTAAGATGTCCTGGGCGTCGCCCTAAGGCCGTGTTCGATATCTCTATAGCCGAAGCCCCTGGCGTACTCAATGCCCTCGCGGCTGACGAGAGCTATGCTGAGGCCAGGTATGCCGGTCTTGGACATCCTATCGAGCACGTAGCTCTCGAGCTTAGATACATCCAACCGCGAGACCCCCGTATGGGACTCACGGCCACCGGTTTTAAAGGACTAGCGTAGGTGGTCGGGGATGCATCGTCCTCGGTCTAGCCGAGATCTCCTGCCTTCCTTATTCTTTTTTGCTCGAGAGATACCACTTCAAATACTCCTTATACACCTGTTCTTTCTCCTCCTCCAGCCCCTCGCTCAAGGCTCTCCTTATCTCCTCAGCTACTTTCCTCCTGGCCTCGGCCAATTCCTCTCGCGTGAAAACACGCCCGCAGCTTTGGCATGTGTAAGTCTTCGTGTCCCTGTCGTAGAGCAGGAGGCCACCGCAATCGGGGCAGCCAGTAGGCCCCCTGCGCCCGCCCCGAGGCCTCATGTGCTCCCCGGGGTATTGGCTTAGCGCGTATGGCTTAAGCGTTAGCACCCCATCGCCTGGTCCGGGTCAGCACGCCCTGGGAGACTCATCTCGCTGGCGGTAGCAACCAGTTTAACCTCTTGTGGACTGCTTCCTGGCCCTTAGCTAGGCTCTTGGCCGCTAGCTCGCGCGTCAGCTGTACAGGCGAGGTCAACTTCTCAAGTGCCTTATTCCAGGCGCCGGATTTCACAGGCTCGTGCCTTATGTAGGTCCTCTCGAGCTCAAGAGCGCCCTCGACTGGACAGATGAGCCTGCAAGCACCGCAGTAGACGCACGTCAGCTCATTCACGTGCACCTTACCGTCTTCTCCCACGTAGAGCGTGCCCGGCACGGGACAGACGTCTACACAATCCCGGCAGCCCTCCGGGCACTTCTCTGTGTTTATTTTCATAGAGCCGTGGATGACCTTCACGGCCCTTATAGCGCCCTCTGGGCACTTCAGCTCACAGAGGCGGCAGCCGGGACAGCCGTCTAAGTCCACATCCACTTGGACCTTCAGTTCCTCGGGCTTAGGGTAGCTCTTTGCCTCCTCGGGCGTCAGCTCACGGCCATCCGGCCCCATGACACGCACTTTTATGAGGTCAAAGGGGCAGGCCTTCTCGCATTCCACGCAGCCCGGCGGGCACTTACTCACGTCTACTTCTACCTCGCGCACAAGCCTCGGGAAGCTCTCAGCCTCTATCACGGGCACCACGGGTTGGCCATTCTTGCTGACTTTTATGGCCCCGAAGATACAGATGCTATTACAGATACCGCAGAACTGGCACTTCTGCTCATCTATATCTAAGCTGGCCTTCCTGGGGCCGGCTTCCTCGGGCCACTTCTCCTTCTCCGGCACGTTGACCGTTATAGCCTCCCTGGGACAGATGAGATAACAGAGCTCACAAGCCACACAGCGCTGCCTGTCCAACTCCAGCTTGTGCTTATGTATGTGAAGCCTACGCTCTATCACCAACCTCTCGGGCGTATCCGTCTTCCATATCCGCATCGGCATGTCCCATCGGGCCCCGCCTGCCGCACGAGCGTGGCTTATTAAGGCTTACCGAGCCCGCCAGCGCGAGGTTGCGAAAGCCCTTTACCATCGAGTGATAGAGAAACCCGAGGTGTTGGGAGTTGTCGCTTCAGGAGCTACTGAGCCAGCTCAGGGAGGACAAGCACGGCAGGCTGATGTTAGGCGATGTGCCCATGATAATCACCACCCGCGAGTTCCTAGCCTTAATCCAGAAGGTAGCCGAGGAGGTCCTGGGCGAGATGGGAGCCGCCACGCTTATGTTCCGCGCTGGCTCTCAATCCGCTTATAACTTCGCGGAAGCCCAAGCTAGGCTCTACGGCCTGAAGGGCTTCGAGATATTAGAGAAGTACCTCGAGATGGCCAGCGTGAGGGGCTGGTGGGGGAAGCACGAGATAGTAGAGCGCTCAGAAGAGCCCCTGCGCGTGGTAGTGCGCTTCTGGAACACCATAGCCGAGGAGTGGGGCAACGTGGGCCGGGCCGTCTGCCACATGTGGCGCGGTGGGCTAGCTGGTATCCTGAAGTACATAGCCAAGTCGGCGGGCAAGGAAGTCGAGATAAGGGTCCAAGAGACGGCCTGCATAGCCAAGGGCGATCCCTACTGCGAGATGGTGGCCGAGGCGATTAGCTAAACGGGCTCCACGCTCGTTTAACTAACGGACGCGAGTTGATTTTTGGCACGTTATTAGCTGGCTAGCTCAGCGTGGCATAGTTAATAAGATACCTCACACTAAATATCCATCGGCGGCCTCGGGGCGGGGCTCGCGCTGACGGGGCCCAGCAGAGGTCCCTTCGGGGGCTCGATGAGCTAGGGCATACCCAGGCGCGGGACAGGTCTGGTGACTGGCGCTACCCCGCCCAGCGGGCCTCAATCCCGCGATGAGAGAGCCCGGCCGAGGGGGGCGTATGGCCCTCGCGCTGAGGCCGGGTGTTAGTCGCGTGGGGGACAGGCCCGCGGGCCGCCATCTAGTCCTCCGCCCTCCCCTTCCGCTTGAGCTCCTTGGCGTCGGATGCCCTTGAGTTCGGCCCACCTCTCCTAGACGAGGCCAACTTCAAGGCCCATAGGACTAAGCTGGAGGAGCTGAGGCGCCGCGGCCCTTGACTAGGGCAAAAGTTATATCGGGCCGCCTGTGTTATGGCCTGAAAAGAGAAAGGGCGCTAAAGGTGATTTGAATTGGACCTCGAAGAGCGCTTAGAGTTGGTGACGAGGGGAGCTGCGGAGGTCATCACACACGAGGAGCTCAGGGCGCTCCTAGAGAGCGAGGAGTATCCGCACGCCTACTGGGGCTTTGAGTGCTCGGGCCCCATGCACATAGGTATGGGCCTCGTGTGCGGCCTCAAGATGCTCGACATGGTTAAGGCCGGTTTTAAGTTCACTGTCTTCCTGGCCGATTGGCACTCCTGGATAAATAACAAGCTGGGAGGCGATATGGAGAAGATAAGGCTGGTAGGACGTTACTTTAGGGCCTGTTTCGAGGCCCTAGGCCTGAAGGGACCTAGGGTCCGTTATCTCTGGGCCTCCGACATCGTGTCCGACTCCGAGTACTGGCGCAAGGTCATCACAATTGCTAAATCAGCCACGCTGAGGCGCGTGAGGCGCGCTCTGCCCATAATGGGCCGCAGCCTAGAGGCCGGTGACGTGGAGGCGGCCTGGCTATTCTACCCGTGCATGCAGGCAGCCGATATCTTCCACATGGAGGTGGAGGTGGCCTGCGCCGGCATGGACCAGAGGAAAGTGCACATGCTGGCCCGCGACGTGGCCGAGAAGCTAGGCTGGCGCAAGCCTATCTGCCTCCACACGCCCCTCCTCATGGGCTTGGCTGGTCCAGGGGCCGTTATAGAAGGCGTCTTCGATGAGGACGAACGTCTTAACAAGCGCATAAGGTCCAAGATGTCAAAGAGCGTGCCGGGCAGCTGTATCTACGTGCACGATGAGCCCGAGGAGATAAGGGCCAAGCTGAGGAAGGCCTACTGCCCCGCTAAACAGGTGGAGGATAACCCGGTCTTAGAGCTCGCGAGGCTTATCGTCTTCCCAGCCCTAGGCTGCTTAGAAGTAGATAGGCCCGAGAAGTACGGGGGGCCCGTGGCCTACGATAGTTACGCGGAGCTGGAGAGGGATTTCGTGTCAGGGGCACTGCACCCGCTGGACCTCAAGAACGCCGTTGCCGACGCACTAGCGGAGATACTGAGGCCCGTTAGGGAACACTTCACCCGCGAGCCAGAGCTCCTTGAGGCCATTAAGGCCATAGAGGTCACGAGGTGAGGGGCTTGGGCGCCATCCACAGGCTTCTAGAGCAATTGGACGAGGTACTGGCAAGGCTCTCTGACGAGGCGAGCCGGGGCGTGCCAGTGGTAGTCGAGGGCCGCTCAGATGTAGAGGCCCTCCGGTCCTTAGGCATAAACGGCCATTTCGTGGTAGCCAAGGCCGATAGTAAGCCGGTGGCCGACCTGGCCCTAGAGCTGGCCAGCCGGGCCAGCGAGGTCATAGTGCTCACGGATTTTGATGCTGCTGGCAGAGAGCAAGCCTTCCTCTGGGCGCTCGAGCTCGAGAGAGTCGGCGTTAAAGCTAACTTGGCTTACTGGCGCTGTTTAATGGGCCTGGTGGGCTCTTTCGCTAAGGATATAGAGAGCTTGCCCAGCCTCATAGAAACGCTAATGAGGAAGGCGGGCTACAAGCCTGGGAAGGGCAAGGTGGTAGAAATTGACACATGCACAACTACCGGCGAAATATCGTGTGAAACTTAGCTTTGAGGTCGATGGCGTGGTGGAGAGGCACGACATAATAGGCGCTATCTTCGGTCAATCAGAGGGGCTCTTCGGGCCGGAGCTTGACCTGAGCGAGTTGGTGAAGACGGGCAAGGTAGGGCGCATAGACGTGAGCCTGCGCTACGCGAAGGGGAAGACGACCGGGACCATCATTATTCCATCGGCCCTAGACCGGGCTTCCACGGCCATAATAGCCGCCACGGTGGAGGCCGTGGATAGGGTAGGCCCTTACCCGGCCAAAGTGAGGTTAGAGGAAATAACGGACGTGCGGGAGGAGAGGCGCTCCTGGATCATAAAGAGGGCCAAGGAGATATTGCGTGAGTGGGCGTACACTAAGGTGCCGTCGGCCGCCGAGGTGCTGCGCGAGGTCTCAGAGGTCCTGGTGCCAGCCAAGGTAGTCAAATATGGCCCAGAGGGCCTGCCAGCTGGCCCGGACGTGGATAAGTCCAAGGAGATCATCATAGTTGAAGGCCGGGCGGACGTTATCAACCTCCTGAAGTGCGGCATAACGAACGTGATAGCCATGGAAGGGCTCAAGGTCCCGAAGACCATAATCAAGCTATGCGAGGAGAAGGAGGCCACGGCCTTCCTAGACGGCGACCACATGGGTGATATGCTGCTTAAGGAGCTCCTCAGCGTGGCCAAAATAAAGTACGTGGCCAGGGCGCCTAGGGGCCGCGAGGTAGAAGAGCTCACGCCCAGGGAAGTCCTAGAAGCGCTGGCCAACCGCGTGCCAGCTGAGGAAATCGCGGAGGAGCTGATCGGCCCTAGGTTAACACCTGAGGCCCTGGCCGGCCTGGCCAAAGAGCTCGAGGGCTCCTTCGAAGGTGTCCTATTAGACAGGGAACTCAGGGAGATCGCCAGGGTACCGGTCCAAGAGCTCTACCAGAAGCTGAACGAGTTAGGCGGCGTTTACGCGGTCGTCTTCGACGGCATCATCACGCAGAGGATACTGGACGTAGCACAGGCTAAGGGCATAAAGTATGTAGTAGGCGAGAGGCTGGCCAGCGGCGTCAGGCCGCCCAGGGGCTTGACGGTCATGTTGCTCCCAGAGATCAGGAAGGCGAATGAAAGCCCTTCTGTTGCTCTCTCGGCGGGAGAGGGCCATTAATCCTTACTTTTGAGGTCTGACCCTCCGGTCTGGCCGCTGGCCGGCCGTGTAATATCTTTTTCTCCCTGTGGAGCTAGCCGAAGAAGGCCATCAGGCCTTTCCGCTCGAAGCCGCTTAGGAGCTCTTCTTCCTTAACCCCCAACACCTTGAGGACCCTCATGGCGGCTGGCACGACCTGCTTCTTCACGTAGTAGTCTAAATCCACGTCATCGTAGCTGGCCATGAAGTAAGGCACGGCCCTCTCGTAGAGCTTGCCCGAGCCCTTGACCACCACGTAGCCTATCTTATCGCCCACGGAGACGTCCCAGCCAGCACGCATCATGATCTTGGCGGCCTCCACGTGGGCCGCGCGGACCTTATATTCCTCGAGCTTGCGGGTGAGTTCCTCCCATATCACTAGGTCCTTGTAGGGCACTTCCCTGGCCCTCAGCTTAGCTATATAATCGCGCACGAACTTCACGGCCCGCTCCCGCGCCTCGCGGAGCGATGTGGCCTTGAGCACTATCTCGAGCACGCCCCTCTGGACCTTCTTAGCTACTGCCGACCAATCGCCTCTCACGGCCTCCAGGCCCACTATCTCCAAGCGCCCATCCGGCAGGAGGCCACAATATCGTTTCTTAGCTTCCGTGAAGAGGACTCGCTCGAATATCTCGTCGGGTTTTATCTTCAGCCCAAACTCGGCTTCCACGGCCTTTAAGAAGCGCTCTACTTTCTCAGGCTCGTAACGCACGAAGACGCTATCTGTATCACCATAGATGAGTTCTATGCCCATCTCCTTGGCCATCTCTATCGTGCGCTTTATGGTATAGCGGCCCCAGGCCGTCGTGCTCTCGGCCACCGGCTTCTTGTACCAACGCGCCCCGAGCCAGCCCGCATAGCCATAAGTGGCGTTAGCCACAACCTTCAGGGCCTTCTGCCTAGCGTCCAACAGCCTGTAGAGAGGCGTGCCGGGCTCCAACTCCTTGAGGCGCTCCCTTATGGCATCCCTGGCGCTTATCAAAGCCGAGAGCACTTCCTTGTAGAGACCGGGCGGCTCTCTCCTAAACCTATGGCCGACCTCAGGCGCGATGTTCACGCCCTCGGGGGGCTCGGGCTCATCGGGCTCCAAATACGTATCGGGCGAGACGTTCTTCTGTATCATTATGCTCGGGTACAAGCTCTTGAAGTCTAACACAGCTATACGCTCGTGGATGCCTGGCTTAGGCTTCAGCACCATACCGCCCACGTAAGGCCTGTAAGGCCTAGCCACGCGCTTAGGCACTAGCTCCCCGCGCTTCCGCGCCTCCCTTATCAAGAGCCATTCCACGCGAAAGCCGACGGCAGCCGTCAGGGCGTGGTCAAGCGGTATGCCTGTCAGGTTGGAGAGCTGGGCCGCGAACTCCAAGACAGAACGGCCTATACCCATCACGCAGCGAGCGTTATCTTGGCAGAGCTCTATTAGCTTAGGCCTCCTGGCCTTATCCTCCCAGTAGAAACGTATGTCCGGTGGGTCCAAGACCTCCCGGCCCTCTAAGGGCATGACGCCCAAGTAATCCGCCACGTTCTCAAGCGTCTTTACCTTCACAGCTGGCAGGTCCTTCTCGGCGAAATCGTAGAGATCCACGTTCGCCCGGCCTGTTATGGAGACGTGCCCGTAGACGCTCGTGTGAGGCTCGGCACCCGTGCGGCCGACAGGCAGCTCTATGCTGAGCGCCCTCGCCCTCTCGGCCAGGTAAGGCCAAGCCCAATCGTTGGACCTGAAGCCGAAGATCACGTCGGGGTCATAGGCTCTTATGAGCTGACAAAAGCCCTTTATCACGGGCTTATCGTCCTCGCCATCGGCCACGAAGGTCTTCAGCTCCCCCTCGCCCGTGAGGGCTGTTATGACGGCCACCGGGTTCTCCTTGGGCCTGGGCGAGCCCCTGGGGCTGTAGGCCACCATATAGAAGGCCAGGAGGCGTAGGGCCGGTAGCTCGTGCCCCTCTACGGCCACAGGTCCCTCGAGGACCTCGTAGACGGCATTCACTTGAGGGTTCGGCTTGGGAGGTTCAACTGGCTTGACCTTAGCCACATGCCAGCCGCAGGGCCTGAGGCCCTTGTCTATGAGGTAGGACATGGAGTACCTTATGTCGTCCTCCAGGCACTCCTTCACGCCTTCTAGCTTCGCTACCTTCTTGGCTATTTTCTCCAACTCCTCCGGGTCCTTACAGACCACCTTGACGGCCTTCACGGGTCTCCCGAAGTAACGGCGGTCAACTGGCTCGGCAGAGACTACTAAGGGCGAGATGGTCTTGATGCGCTCGGCCACCGCCTTAGGCTCGGCGCCCTCCTCTAAGACCGCGTAAAAATAGGGCCAGTAACCCCTGTCTAGCAAGAGCACGCGTTTCCCATCGTCAGTGATGCCCCAGAGCCAGACCTCGGGCTCGTGACCCACGACCTCGTAATTTATGTCCAACAGCCAGAACCTGCACTCCTCGGCCGACATGCTCAGCCATGAGTAAGCCGGACTGGCTAATAAGGTTCCCGCGGGCTCACTTAAGATGGCCCCTGAGCTGCCTGAGCAGCTTACGCATCTCCTCGGTGTCCCTGGCTATACGCATCAGGTAAGGCGTCTCCTTCCAGAGAGCCCTCATTTCCTCTATCTTGTCCCTCACGTCTTCAGGCCTCGGGACGCCGAAGAGCTCTAGGCCCGTCCTGCCCCTGGGGACCGCTACCGTCCTCGCGCCAGCTACCGCGACCTCAAGGCCTAAGCGCTTCACCTGCTTCCCTACGGCGACGCCAGCGATATCTTGGCCGAGGCCTAAGCCTGAGGCGGTCAGCGGCACCACCGTCCCGAAATTGAAGATACGGCCCAGCAAGCCCTTCTGCACGATTATATCGACTATGTGGTCGTAATGGACTATCCTCTCGTCCCTGAAGACGAATTTCTTAGTCATAATGATTCTCTGGTTCGTGATGTAGTATTTATGGCCGCGCCTGTAGAGTTCCACGAGGAACAAGCCTATTATCCCGCTGACCACGGTGAGCGGCGCTAAAGCGCTGAACGGGAAATCAGTGGTCAATAAGAGAGCCGTGCCCAGGGCGCCTAGGCAGCTAGCGCATACCAGGGGCCAGAAGGTGATGTGGAAGAGGCCGACGATGAGAGGGGCGATGAGGATGAGAGCCCACCAGACCATAAGGCCCGTTATGGTCGTGATCGGGATGCCGAGGGCCTTGGAGACCTCCGCTAAGACGTAATTGAAGGAAGCGCCGACAGCCATGAAGTAAGCGCAGATGGAGAGGAACCTCACGAAGGCGAGCGGATGCGGCCTCAGCTCCATTACTATTTCCTCGCCCTCTAACAACCTCAGCTCTATCACCGATGATAGCGGCCCGAGGGACCTACTTATGCCTTCCCGTCAAGCTCATTAGAGGTGCTCTACCTGGCCTTTAAAATCTAGGAAACCCTCGGTCTTCCTCTTCACCATCTTTAAGAGCTCGGCCAATTCTTCCCCGAGCTCTTCGTTCTCAGCCGCTGGCCTCTTGAGCTTCTCGGCCCTCTTGACGGCTTCCCGTAGGCATTTATCGGCCAGCCTGGTGAGGTGCTTGAGCTCAACGAGCTTATCCGGCCTTACTTCTCGCCCCATCATGACATCCTCGTCTATGGATGACCTTAGCGCGATGGCCTCACAATAAACACGCATGAAATCCGAGTAAGCTGCCTTGGTCAGGTAGAGCTCTAACTTTACCTCGTCCTTGGCCGTCGAGGCGAGCTTAGTGAAGAGCCCCGATGCCTTCATGTAGAGCCCGGCAGCGACCTCTATCAAACCGGCCTCGAAAGAGCTCTCGGCCTCTATGAGCAAGCTATTGGCCTGCTCCTCGGTCGCGGGGAACTCCTCGCCTGACACATTTCATTCCTCCGGCGGCGGGTAGTAATCCTCCCCCACGCCTGACCGGCTGGGGCCGGGGAAGAGCAAGTGCCTAGCCACCAACTCGCTTATCACGGCTGAGGCGTACTCGCCACGCCAGCCGAAGCGCTCTGAGAGCAGGCGCGCGTTGACACCCGACCTATTGACAGCATACCTCTCCCTCGCTAGGTCCATGGCCGCCTTAAGGTCCTCCTCCCGGGGCTTAACGATTATCAGGCCGGCCTTCCCATTCAGCTCTAGCACGCCCCGCTCTTCCAACAGCTTCACGGCCCGCGCTACCTCTTTGTCCGTCAGGTCGATCTTGAGGACCTTAGAAAGCCACACAATTACATCGCTGAGGGAGAGGCAGCCCCTATGAGAAGCCCACCGCGCCTCTATCAGGCCCCTGGCGACCAGCTCGGCCAAGGCCTTAGTGAAGGCCTTCTTGTCCTCCCTCAGGACAGGCATTAAATCTAAGAGGACCAAGTAGCAGGGTAACCCAGCTTTCTCCGGGAAGCAGCGGCGAGCGGTATCCAGGGCCAGGAGAGCCGGCGAAGAAACGCCTACCTCTTGGACCTCATGTAATAAGGCCTTAAGTCCCTCTATCGCCCTCAGGGCGTGGTCTAGCCACTTGGCTAAGGCATCCTCATCGATCTCCCGTGCCCCCGCGTAAGAGGAAAGGCCCTCTAAGACCTCGCTTAAGGTGCTGGTTGCTAGGGAGGCGAAGAGGTCCCAAGCGGTCTGCCCGTGGCCGCGTGGAGCACGGGGGCTAGCGGTGAGGAGCAGGGCGTCATGCAAGGCTTCGAGAGCCAAGGAGAGGCCCTCAAGCTTCTCGGCCAATTTACCCAGCCCCTCCCTGAAGGCCCGCACTGAGAGTTCGTCTAGGAACTCGGCGGCCCTACATACCTCGGATATCAGGCCCCTCTTCCCGCCCGGCTTGAGCTCGACTAGTAGGTCAGAGCAAGCCTCCGGGTCCGGTATAGAGCTCACGAGTTTTAGAGCGAGCTCTACCCCGGCCCTCAATAGCTCATACCCCGACCATCGCTTTTATCTTCTCCAGCTCTTCCTCGACTTCCTCTTTCTTGCTCTTCGCCTTAGCCTTCTCCTCCAGGCCCATCACCCCGGGCCCTTCTCCCTCGGGAGCTAACGCATGCCTTTCTACCTCAGCCCGGCCAGCTGTTATCGCTTCTAACTCCCTCTCTACCTCAGCCGCGACCTCAGGCGCCACCACGGATTCCGTGTAATGGGCCATCATATTGTCCAGGGCCTCTATTGCCCCCTCGAGCATATACCTAGCCGAGACAGGGTCATTCGGGAGCTCGCCGAGCAGCTTGTCCAACTCACCCGCTACCAAATCGCTTATCCGCGTTATATCCCTTAGGCTGGCAGCCCTCATCACCCTAAGCCTTATCCTATCGTAAAGCCTGGCCATCATGATGCACGACTCGGCCTCGCTCTTATACTCGCTCCACGCCTCTAAGCTAGCCCTAGCGGCCTTAAGCATTTTCTTCTTAGCGTAGAAAACCGCTTCCTCGTGGAACTTGTCCGCCTGCTTAAGGAGGCTCATGCCCCTGAGCTCGAGCTGCTTCTTCAAGCCATCGCACCTGGCTATTATCTCCTCGCGCGACATGCCCCTGAGCTTCTTGACCAACGCGGCCGTGAGGCGCACTAAGCCCTTTATCGCTGACATCTCGGCGCCTCCATCATACGCATGGCCGCGGGAGATAATTAAGCCTTAACTCGCTACTTCCTCGGCCCCTGGGCAGAGCTCCAACAGGCCCTTCCTCAGCTCGGACGTCAGGGCACTTAGCCTGGCTTTATCACCTGAGGATATTATCAGGCTAAGGACAGGGCCAGCAGGCGTGATAGAGGCCAGAATGCCCACCACCGCGTTAGCGCCCGGTGACTCGGCCAGCAGGACCGTGCGCCCCCTCAGCTCATGGGGCTTAATGGCCCAGCCCTCGGATGCCAGCTTATTGCATAGCTTAGAGACCAATCCCGCCGGGTCCTGATCGCGGATTAAGAAGGATAGGACGGTAGCGGCGTGGGCCGAGGAGGGCAGGAAGACCTCTAAGAGCTCGTAGAGCATAAGGGCGCGGTGGTATCTGGCGATGATATCTGGCGGGAAGCCGAGCTCCGGCACGGATATAGCCGGAGAAGCAGGGGAGTCCAGGACCCTCGTTATCTCGCTCAAGAGCTTCTCGCCGTCCCAGAGCTCTAACCTTATCCCCCGAGCTATGTATTTCCCCGCTTCCTCGAGGGCCTGCTCCGTGAAGCCCGATGTGGTTATGAAGATGCCGCCATCGGCCCCCTCCTTCACGATGGCTTCCACGAGCCTGCCGAGCTCTAGGGCGCCTACCTTCTTGTCCTTCCAGCGCTTGCACTCTATGATGAATTTCAGCTTAGAGCCCGGGAGAGCTGGGGGCTGGTAGAACGCCACGACATCATAACCGCCATCTGCCGAGGCCTTGGTGACCTCGACCTCGTAGCCCATTTCCTCGAAGAGCTTGGCCACAAGTTCCTCGAACTCACGGGGGCTGAGGGATAAGATATCGTCTATGGTCCTCGGGTGCTCAGGGCCTCGGCTCGCGGCCTCAGCCCCCTCGCTCAACTGCCTTCACCTTTCTCCCTGAGCTTCCTGAGCCTCTCCTCAAGCCCTTCGAGCTCGGGGACGGGTATCTCGGCCCCAATCTCCATGGCGGCCTTCTTCATGATCTCGGATACCTCGGCCTCCGGCACGGCCTCCGAGGTGACATCCGCTAGGCCGCCCGGCTCGCCCAGGGCCTCCATAGTGACGCCCAGCTCCGTCATGAGCATCCTGAGCTCGCTGAAGAGCTCCCCCACAGCCGGTATGTTCACCATGTTGGCTAGCTTGCCCACTACCTTCACGCCTTTCTCGAGCGCCTTCCGTGTGTCCGCGAAGGGGGCTAGGCCCATGAGGGTAGCCGATATATCCGTGAGCTCCTCGGCGAATGCATCTAGCTCCATGGCTCTCTTCCTGAACGTCGCTACCTTCACGGCTTCCTGCTTAGCCTTGTCTGCGTAGCCCTTCTTCAGGAGCTCCTTGACCCTCTCGAACTTCCTCTGGGCCTGCCTTTCCATGTTCCTGGATTGCAGCTTCAGTTGTCTGGCCACGCCCCCGAAGAGAGATGCTACCTTGTATATCCTCTGCGAGAGCTTCTTCCGCCTTAACAAGCCCACGTCATCCCACCGGGAAATTTTTTACGTAGCTACCCTTAATATACTTAGCGGTGGGGAGATGAGGAGTCTCTATGAGGAAATGCTCGAGGAAGCCAGGAAAGCCGTCTCGCTCGACAGAGCAGGGAGGCATAAGGAAGCCGTGGAGCACTACATGCGGGCCACTGAGCTCCTCATAAAGCTGAGCAAGACGGCCCCTGACCCAAGCCTGAGGAAGGTATACGCCCAGAAAGCAGAGCTCTACCTGAAAAGATGCGAGGAGCTGAGGTCTGGCCTGACGGGCGAGGGAGGCCCCAGGGCCAGGGAGACCCTCGGGGTAGAAGAGGTCCTGAAGAAGTTGCCCCCCGAGCTCCAGGGCGTGGTCCTGGTAGAGAAGCCCGGCGTGGGCTGGGACGATATAGGAGGCCTTGAGGAGGCGAAGAAGAGGCTGATGGAGGCCGTGGTATGGCCCATGCTGAAGCCTGAGCTCTTTAAGGGACCGAGGGAGCCCTGGAGGGGCATACTCCTCTTCGGCCCCCCGGGCTGTGGCAAGACCCTCCTCGCCAAGGCCGTGGCCAGCCAGTGTGAGGCCACTTTCTTCAACGTGAGCGCGGCTGCCATCATGTCTAAATGGCTGGGCGAATCGGAGAAGAACGTGAGCTTGCTCTTCGACGTGGCCAGGAAAGCGGCTCCCTCTGTCATTTTCATGGACGAGGTGGACTCGCTCCTCAGCCTCAGGGGCCTAGAGGAAGTGGGCGGCGAGAGGCGCGTGAAGACGCAGTTCCTGATAGAGCTAGACGGGCTCAGGACGCGCGAGAGAGAAGGCGTGGTAGTGATAGGCGCTACTAACAGGCCCTGGGACCTCGACCCAGCTGTCATAAGGCGCTTCGAGAGACGAATTTACGTGCCTCTGCCCGACTTCGAGGCCAGGAAGGAGATATTCACGATACATCTCAGGGGCGTGGAGTTGGCCGATGACGTGGATTTAGATGAGCTAGCCGAGGTCTCGGTCGGGTACTCCGGCGCCGACATAAGGCTGGTCTGCCGGGAGGCGGCCATGGAGCCCCTGAGGGAGTTCATGGAAAAAGGCGTCCCGCCGGAGGGCGAGGTGGAGATCAGGCCGGTCTGCAAGGCGGATTTCGTGAAAGCCCTCAGGAAGATAAAGCCAGCCGTCAGCCCTTCCGACGTGAGGAGGTATGTCGAGTGGGCCGAGAAATACGGGGAGCTGTGAGGGAAGAGGACGTCTCCCGCCGCTTCAAGCCTCCTGCCTGGGCTCTCTGGCCCCCCATGAGGGTCTTGCCCAAGGACAAGAAGGCCAGGCAGGAGGTAGCCCGTAGGTGGGGTGAGCTGATATTCGATTGGGCCTCGGCCACCAGGAGGGTAGTAGTCGATCTAGCTGAGTTATCCGAGACGCCCCCCTTTGACCTCCCAGCCGACCTGCTCCGGTCAGCCGCCGAGCACCTCGTCCGCACGGGGAGGGCTAGGTGGCGCGAGAAAGGCAGGTCATTGCTCGTCTTCTGGAGGAGCAGGCATTCCTGGGCCCAAGCCATATACTCGTGGCTAAAGGAGAACTTCAAGGAAGTCTTCTCCCTCCACGACCTCATGGAGGCCGACGAGGCCTTCAGCCAGCTGCCGCCGGAAGAACTTAAGGCCTGTTTAAAGCTGCTTGAGAAATCCGGGCTGGTGAAGAGGGTGAAGCGCGTCAAAGGCTATTACAAGCTCGTGGTACCGGGGGTCCCGAATTGGTGATCAAGGTCCCTGACCCGCTCAGGGGCTCGGCAGCGGCGTGTAGGAAGGTCATCAGGCTGCCAATCCCTAACAGCCCCCTCGCGTTGGAGGTAGAGAACGGGCACGTAGCGGTGTTGACGGCCCCGGGAGTGGGCCAGGTATTGATAGGGCCGGGCACCTATGAGCTAGCCCGGCCTGGGGGGCAAGCGGACATCTGTTGGGTCAGGGTAGGGCCGCTCGGCGGGCCGGGCGGGAAGCCGATGATATGTGCTGTCCCGATAACAGAGGCCAGGACCCGGGACGGCTACTGCGTGGGCCTCCTCTGCGAGTTCACCGTGCGCGTCTGGGAGCCCGAGCTATTCCGCGATGCTTTCTTGCCTAAGGAAGATGCCCTTGGGCTCTGGGAACTCGAGGAAGCCGTGAGGCCTAAGGTGATGGCTGCCATGGCTGAGGCCCTGACCGCATGTGATGTAGAGGGCATGAAAATAGCGGCCCTGGGACACTACCTGAGGCACTACGCTAACCTACACCTCAAGGATGTAGGCCTTAGGCTCGCCAACTTAGGCGTGAGGGCCAAGGCCATTTTAGGGCCTGTGAGAGACCAAGAAGAGCTCTTAAAGGCCCTTGAGAAAGGCCTTCCCCTCCCTCTGGATGCACAGAGGGCCTCGGAACTAGAGCGTAAGGCCAAGCTAGTAGCAGAGAAACCTTGGATAGCGGCCAAACCCCTTAACCCTGCATGGGTGCCGGAATGGAAGGAGTTCTGGGCTAGCCTAGCCCTGGATTATATGTGGTCAAAAGGCCGGTTCTTGTTAAAGCCTTCTGACCTAGCATCTATCGGGCCTTTCTCGGCTCTTAAGGAGGAGTGGAGAGAAGAGCTGATTGATTACATGAAGGAGGTCATAGGCTCTGAGGAGGGCTTGATATTCTCAGCCGAGGTATTAGAGCGCCTCTCGTCAGCCCTCCTGAGCTGGGCTTACGAAAAGGGACTCTACGTACTCGATACCGGGTGCCTCGGGGAATTCATGGGCCTAAGCGAGCGAGAGACCAGGATGGTATTAGAGCGGCTGGTGCGTATGGGCGCCTGTGAGTGGCTGGAGCGCGGGCGCTCTGTGCTCCTACTGCCCCGCTCATCTTAGCTTCTTCTCGAGGCCCGGGAAATACCAAGCGTCTTGCTCACCGGTGAAGGAGCCCGGCACATGCCTGGCCAGCCCGGCCTTCTCAAGTGCTTCTAAAACAGCCCTCGCCCTGGCCGTGGGCCAACCGGTTTCCTCGACTAACTCCTCGAGCGTGATTTGAGGCGGCGTCCTGGTGCTCGCCACCTCCAACACCTTCAGCTCATCTTGGCCGAAGCCCTCGGGCGATAACCTGACTATCCTCACACCCGACTCCAGCTTGAAAGTGCCAGCCAACACGCCTTTCTTAGAGAGGTCGGAGAGGGCCTCTAGTATCTCGTCCACGCTCACCTCGCCCTCGCCGTACTCACGCTCATAAGCGTCCGCGGCCATGGCCAGGAAATCGCTAAGCAACATCATATCCCCGTGCTCCTTCCTCAAGAAGCTCGCGAGCTTCGTGAGGAGCAGCTCAAGCCTCCGCTTCACCTCCTCGGCCGGGACAGTAGCCGGCTTGGCCGGCGGTGGCGTCTCCACCTTGACCTCAAGTTCTTCTTCTGCCCTCACTACTTCCTCAGGCTGCCCTTCCTCGGTTGACCGCCTAAGCCTGTCTACCTCGCGAGGCACGCGGACCAATACGCCGTACTGCCTGAAGACGTCAATAGCTCTCACGAAATAGCCCTTCCTCTCCTCGTCCCTCCCCCGCCCGGCCATATGGCTTCACCAACCTAACATGTCCCTGGAGGCCACGTTAAACACCGTCCCCCTGCTGGCCACCACATCCCTGACCGTGCGGCCTACTATCCTCACGGGCCTGCCATCTGGCGTGGATAAGCCGAATTCCTCGTCTGGGCTGAAGCCCAACTTCTTAGCGGCTTCAGCAGCGTAAAAGACCATATCATCGTCTAGAAAAGCCTTGAGCACCACTCGTTTATCAGGGTTATCGGCTCTGACAAACGTGAGCTCGATTTCCTCCCCACCCATGATCTTGCCCCTCGATCGGCTCCTACTTAAGGCGGCCTAATAAGAATTGCGAGCGACGGCCGAATATCTTATATGCGTAGCTATCTGGTCTAATGTGGACCTCCTGGTGTCGGGCCGTGGAGCCCATGGTAGATAAAGTGGTGCTGGAGAAATCGCTATTTGAGATGGCCGTTGAGAGGGGACGGGAAACGCGGTCCGAGGTCGCGTTCTTCATGGTGGGCTTGGTGAGGAAGAAGGTAGCCTACGTCTACGACTTGGTGGAGTTCGATTACGAGGAGAGGAGCCCTATCTCGGTCAGGTCGGGCGTGGAGAGGAAACTCAAGTTAGCGGGTATTCTTCCCCTCGGCCTAGAGCTCTTAGGCAACATGCATAAGCACCCGGGCAGCCCGACGCCGTCTTGGATAGACCGGGAGATGTTCCTCTCTTACGCGAGAGGGGGTGGGGCGAGGGCCTTCGTCATATACACGGTCGACCCGGTCGAGGCCAGGGCCTACACGGTCCAGGGGGGGCAGGTGATCGAGGTGGGATGCGAGATAAGGGAGTTGGAGGAAGAGGAGAAGCTCGTGACGTTTAACATCAAGTTCCCGCTCACCGTGAGGGCCTGTGTCCAGAAGGGTGCCTCACTCCTAGAGCTCAGGGCCCTGTTGGGCAGCCGTATATGCCACGAGCTGGAGAAGCAAGCCTCTTTCCCGAAGCTCTTCTTGGGCTCGGAGGAGCTGACCGACGATGGGTTGCCCGAAGGGCCGGCAGAGCTATTGGCTAAGCCGCTGAGGCCCGTGGATATAGAAGCCGGCTGGATGGAAGGGCTGTTTTACAGGCTCTACATCGAGGAGGAAGCCGAGGACGAAGAGATATTGGGCCTAGTGCGCGAGGCCCTTGGCCCCCACATCAAGGCGGAGATGGGTGAGGAAGCGCCCGGCGGGGCTAAGCATGTCAAGGTATTAAGGGCGTCTCGCGACACCGCCTGAACGAGGTGGTGGGCACGAGGGGGCTGCTGACCAGGGAAGAAATGGCCTGGTACCTCAAGATCTTCCCGCCTATGTTCTCTAGGGTCATCTTCTCGGGTTACAGGGTCGATGTCCTCTTGGGGAAGACGGCCCTGGTCTGCGGCGTAGGCGGCCTGGGCTCCGTAGTGGCCGAGATACTGGCGCGCACGGGCATCGGCAAGATAATAATAATCGATAAGGACGTGGTAGGGGAGGAGAACTTCAACCGGCTGGGCTTCACCAACAAGGACGTGGGCAAGCCTAAGGCCGGCGTGATCGGGAGGCGTCTCCTAGCCATAAGGAACAGTCCTGATACGCCCGAGGAGTTCAGGCTCGAGGTAGAGGCTTACCACGCCGATGTGCTCGAGATGCCCAACCTATGGAAGCTAGTGGCCAGGAGCGATGTGGTCTTCACGTGCTTCGATAACCTAGAGGCCAGGCTGGAAGTCAATAAGTACGCCGTGAAGCTCGGGAAACCCATCTTCGATGGCGGGACATCGTTGAACGGCCTGAGGGGGACAGTGAGGACCGTGATACCTGGCAGAACGCCTTGCCTGAGATGTTACAACCCGCCAGATACCTTCATATCCCCTAGCGGGCCGGTCAAAGGACCAGGGCGCTGTGATGCCAGCTTAGCGACCACTATGACCATAGTAGCCTGCCTCCAGGCCGACCAGGCCTTCAAGTACCTGCTCAGCTACGGCCGCTTAGCACCGCTCATAAGGATATCGCTTGAGGAAGGAGTGAGCGTCGTGCCTTACTATAACGTGGCCCGGAGACCGGATTGCGAAGATTGTGGGGGCCTCTAACTCAGCGCCTCCTGCCCGCCCTCTCAAGCCTCCTTATGCTAAGGCCTTGCTTAGTAGCCTCGTAATGGCCTATCAGGGCTAGATAATGGGCTATGCCCCACCTACGCCAGTTCCGGCGCCAGTTCTCCTCTTCTAAGCGGCCCAGGCAGGGTTCCCCTGTCCCAGGCTTCCTGAACCTGGCGTAGGCCAGGGCCCTGAGCCCCTCTGTCCTGGGCGGTTGCTCCGGATACTTGAGGGGTAGCTTTATCTTGAAAAGCACCGGCCTTCCCCTCGGGGGATAATAGTAGCAGTAGAACAACCTTGGGTTGCGAGCGTCAGGTGTCAGGCCCCTGAAGAGGGGGCGCCCACCGCTCGCCTCTATGCTCCTGACCCATGCCTCGAAGGCCTGGAGCTCCTCCACCATCCTCCTAGCCCATAGGTCGGGCCTCCGCCTCCCCGTGCCGGGCTCCGTGCCATCCGCGTAGACGAGCGTCTCTATGTCCGGTATAGCGCTCAGCAGGCCCCCGCTCGTGTCCTGAGGCCTCCAGAAGCCCACTATCTCGCCATCTACGAACTTAGGTATCAGTACGTTAGGCTCGTAGGGCGTCCTGAACAAGCGCTTGAACTTACCCTCCATATTTCCCTCAAGAGTTTTATTGAGGGCTGGCTATAAATCTTGAGGTGAAAGGCTATGGCATTAGAGGAAATCCCGTTAAAGAGGATAAGGACGCCAGGCGGGGATGTAGCTGAATACTCTAGCTTTAGGGATGGGTTATTAACATTAGCACAAGCAATTATTGATCTCAGGTCAGCCTTCATCAGGTTAGATCGCAAGGTAGTTGATGACCTAAACACCATGGACGCCGAGCTAAGCAAGGTGAGGTCCCAGGTGTCGGGCCTAAGAGAAGAGGTCTCTAGCTCCCTAGAGGAGCTGAGAAAGGGCATAGGGAAGCTGGTAGACGAGTTGCTGGCCTCTCTCGAGGAGAAGCTAGCGGGCCTAGAGAAGATAGTGCAGGAGAAGTTGGTCCCCACTTTAGAGGACTTAAGGAGCCAAGGCTCTGAGGTCTCCAGGTTGGTAAGGCTCCTGTTACTCCGGGTGGAACACTTGGAGGCGAGGCTCTCCTCTCTGGAGGAGGAAGTGCGCCGCTTAGCTGTCCTGGCCAGCGCCAGGAGGGAGCGGTATGTCGAGGGCGGAGGAGCTTGAGAGGAAACTAGAGGAGGCCAGGGAACTCTCGAAGTCCTTTGAGGCGAGGTACAAGCGCGTGATACGTGAATTCGCGAAGAAAGACGGGTGGTACGCATTAGTGGCAATCAAGCTCTTAGACATCAGCTACGAGCTAAAGCAAGTCGCGGACAGCTTCCGGGCGGCCGCTGAGGAAGCTCTTGGCAAGCTCATGAGGAAGGCCGATGAGCATGTAGAGGTCCACGTCAGGACCATGGGGGAGCAAATGGCCCTCCTGAAGGAGAGCTACGAGCACATCAAGGGGCTTGTGCCGGTTTTAGAGAAGCTAGTGCCGCTGGTCCAGGAGAATCTGGTCCCGGTCCTGGAGGACGTGGGGAGGCTGGCTAAGGAAGCCGCTGAGGTCATAGAGGCTGTTAAGGAAGATAGGGAGGCCCTCCGTGGGGTAGTGCCTACCCTCAAGGCCCTTAAAGAGGGCCTGGAGGACGAGCTAACCAGCCTTAAGAGCCTAACGGCCGAGCTTAGTTCCGTCTACGATGTGGAGAAGGAGGTCGGGGAGAAGGTAGCCAAGCTCTGCGAGCTAGTAGAGGAACTCACGCCCAGGGAGAGAGAACTAGCTGCCCTGGAGGAGAGGCTAAAGCACGAGAAAGCGGCTTTAGAGGAAGAGAAGGAGAGGTTAAAAGTGGAGAAGGAGGAGCTCAGTAAAAAGCTCTCTGAATTGGAGGAGGAGCTTAAGCTCAGAGAAGAACAGATAAACATCCTTATTGAGCGCTCTAGGACGTTGGAGGAAAAAGCTATCTCCTTAGACGAGGCGGTGTCAGTCCTTGCCGAGGCCCTGAAGGAAATCAACGCGGAGAGGAGGGAGCTCGAGAGGCTTAAAGCTAGTCTGGCGGAGAAGGAGAACGAGCTGAAAGCCAGGGAAGCCTATGTCTCGGAGCGTATGAAGGCCGTAGAAGAGGCTAGAGCGGACCTCAATAAGATGATAGAGTTGATGAGCGCTCTCGGGGCAGAGGTAGCCAAGGCGCTGGAGACCTTGAAGGCCAGGGTCGACGATATGGTGAGGATAGCCAAGGACTTCACCGAGTCATCCGAGAAGAGCTTAGCTGAGGTCGGGAAAGCGACGAGCGAGGCCATTAAGAAATTAGATGAGCTATTTAAACGTGAGAAAGAGCTTGCAGAGCTGGAGGCCAAGTACTCGGAGATAGCGGCCCGCGAGAAGAAGATATCTGAGATGGAGGCGGCCCTGAAGGAGCGCGAGGCCCTGTTAGCCGAGGAGAAGAAGAAATTCGCTGAGATGTTCTCGGCCGCGAGGGACCAGTACGACGCACTCGTCGGGCTGAGCGACAGGATGGTTTCCACGCTCGCGGCCATAAGGGAGGCCATAAGCAGGTTTGAGAAGGCCAGGGAGGAGCTCGAGAGGAAGGAGGAAGAGCTATCAAAGGTCAAGAAGGAGCTAGACGCTAAGATAGAGGCTCTTAAGGCCCAGAGAGAAGAGCTCGAGAAGTGGAGGAGCGAGTGCCTCGCGCTCCAAGAGGCAGCCGATAGAGCTGCCGTGGAGCTCGAGAAAGCCAGGGCCGAGAGGGAAGAGCTATCGGAGCTGAGACGCAAGCTTCTGGAAGCCCTCTCATCAGCTGAGGACAGGTTGGCCGAGCTGGCCAAGAAAGTAGAGGAGTATGACGCCAAGATAAAGGAGTACCAGGCCCGGTTAGAGGTCCTCAAGGACCTCAGCGACCTCGAGATGGAATTAGAGGAAAAGAAAGAGGAGCTGGAGGAGCTAGAGAGCAGGAAGGCCGAGTTAAAGGCTGAGCTAGAGGTCTTAGAGGCCCGTAAGAGAGCTCTTAAGGCCGAGCTAGAGGAGCTGGACTCGAGGGTGAGGGAGCGCGAGGCCACCCTGGCTAGGCTTGAGAAAGCCATAAAGGAAGCTAGGGTGAGGGAGTTGGGAGTGGCCGGATGAAGCTGGGCTTATCACTCCTGTTCGGCCTCTCGAGGCCCCTCAAGCACTCGCTGGCTATCTTGGAGGCCGCCGTTGAGCTAGGCGTAGAGGTAGTAGAGCTGGTGGATGAGGGCCCTCACAGGCTCGATAAGAGGCGCCTTGAGTTGGCGAGGCGCGTCCTGAATGCTCTTGGCTTAGAGGTAGCCGTTCACGGCCCCTTCGTAGATATGAATATCGGCTCGCCCCATGAACCCACGAGGCGCTTCGTGCTCAAGAGACATTTCAAGTCCATGGAGGCTGCCAGCCAGCTAGGCGCAGTGGCGTGGGTCTTCCATCCTGGCCTACTCACAGGCCTCAATCACTTCTTCCCCGGCATAGAATGGCGGCAGAGCTTAAAGTCCGTGCGCGAGCTGGCCGGTAAGGCCAAGGAGCTAGGGCTGAGCATATTCTTGGAGAACGGGCCGGAGCCCGTGCCTTTCCTGCTGAAGCGGGCGAGGGATTTCGAGGAATTCCTCTCCGAGCTGGGCTCAGGAGCGGAAATCGGCCTGGCCTTTGACGTGGGGCACGCTTACCTCTGCGGCCAGGGCCAGGTAGATGCCTTCACTAAGGCCCCACTGGCCGATAAGATAGGGCACGTCCATATACACGATAACGATGGGAGAGCCGACTTACACCTCGCCCTTGGATCAGGCGTGGTGGGCTGGGCCGAGGCGGTAAAGAAGCTGAGGGCAGCGGGCTACAGGGGCCCTGTCGTGGTCGAGAGCGTGGAGAGACCCCTGGAAAGCGTCCGAGCCCTCTCTGAACTGCTCTGATCACCCCTCGCGTGCTCTCACAGCGTAGAGCGTGCTGTATATCGGGCCATTAGGCGTCAGGGTGCTTTTCTTTAGCCTGACCTCTTCGGCCCTGAAAACGCCGAAGCTAACGCCTGCGTTCTCCATGATCACCTTCACGAGTTCGGGCCTATACCTCTTCACCCTGGCTACGGTGACGTGGGGCTTGAAGCCCTTCGGGTCCGGGCGGAAGCCCAGCTTCCTCAGGCCCGGCTTAAGCTGCTCGTAGAGGGCCTTCAGCTCCTCTGAGCCCCTGCCCACGCCCACCCAGACTACCCTGGGGCGGCCGACCGTGGGGAAGGCCCCCACGCCCGTGAGCTCGACCGTGAAGGGCTTGAAGGAGAGGCCCTCCTTCATACGCTCGTAGATTAGCTCGGCCATCTTCGGAGTGATATTGCCCAGGAACCAGAGCGTTATGTGTATATTCTGGGGCTCGACGAGCTTGAGCTCAGCACGCGTCCCGGCCAGGAGGGCTTGTAGGTCCTTTATCTTGGCCAACACATCCTCATCTTCTATGTCCACAGCTATGAAGGCCCTCAAGCTCACTTCTTCCACCTCTCGCCGCTAGGTCTCACGGGCAATTAAGGCTTGTAGCCCATCTCGCCAGTTACTAACGGTTCCTCGTAACCCAGCCGCTCGTACTTAGCCCTTACCTCCTCTATGCGCCCACAGGAGAAACGCCCTTCTTCACAGTAGCCCTTCTGGAAGCAGTAGGGGCCGGCCTGCCTGAAGAGCTCTGGCTCCACCCGCCTGCAGAGCACCAGCATGCGGTCGGCTAGCTCGCGTATCTCGTGTTGTGCCCGGTAACAGCACCTGAGACCGAAGAAGTGGTAAAGGGCTGAGCCCGTCATGGTAACCACTATGTTTGTGGGGGCCGCGTTCGGCAGCACGAAGCGGGCGTCTTCCTCAGGTACCCCCAAGCTCAACAGCCTGTTGTAGGCATACTCGGCTGCCCTCATGAAGCCCCTAAACACCATATCAGCTTCTGGATCACGCGTCACTGAGGGCGGCTCGATGGCTTCATCGGCTAAGCGCTCGACCTTCACGTACCTCTGGCTCTGCTGGCTGTAGGAAGCCACCCTGTGCCTCACCAATTGGTGGGAACAGGCCCTCGAGATACCAGAGATAGCGAAGGTAAAGGCCACGTGCTTCAAAAGCTCTCGTCGGTCCACCGCAAGCCCCTCACGCTCGAGGGCTTCTAACACGAGCTTGGAGGGCAGGTAGGCCAGGAGTTCAACCCTCATGCCCCACCACCTTCCGCCAGAGGGCGGGTGCCACCTCCTTCAAGCAGCCTGAGAAGGCTTCCCTGACACCATCGGGCAGGCCGCGCTCACTTGCCAGGAGCTCTATGATGGTCCTGAGGTTGCAGCTCAGGAGCCACTTACATCTGCCTAACCTGCTGACCTCGAAGAACTTACTGGCCAGCAGCAGGTCGAGCACCTCGCCCTCGTCTGCCTCAGCCAAGAAGACCAGCCTGTTGTGTTCTAGCACCGAGCCATGCTTCAGCATCAGGCCCGCGAGTATCTTCTCGACTTTTTCCTTCCTCGCCCGTAGGTCCCTGAATATCTCACTCGGCTCCCGCCTAGACGACGTTGTGAGAGCGGCCGCCGCTACTAATACTTCCACGTCTGGCGTGCTGGCCAACAGCTTTATCCTCAAAGGCTATCCCCTCGATTAAGGGGTGGGCCTTCCTTAAGGGCTTCCATACCATAGGCTTATCAAACATCTCTCACTCCCGAAAAGTTGCTCGGTGCTAAAAGAGCCGTTTCAGGCCCTAGCTCAACAGAGCGGTATCTTGCCCTGGGCTAGCTCCCAGGTCAGGTCCCTTATGGTATCGAGCTTGGCCGCCATGATATCTTCTATCTGGCTCGCGACCTCGCTCAGTTTCGTGTTGGGCTCGAGCACTGCCTGTGCGGCGGCTATAAGGGGCTCGTCCACGGGCCTGCCGATCTGGCTGAGGAGCCAGACGTAGACCTCCCTCAAGCCTGGCACCTGCTCGTAAATAGCCTCTGCTATCCTGTGTGTGAGCACGTTGTATATCTTGCCTACGTGGCTGACCGGGTTCTTGCCGGCGGCTGCTTCAGATCCTATGGGCCTGTTGAGCGGTATAACGCCGTTCACGCGGTTCCCGCGCCCGACTTGGCCAGAATCACCGCTGTCAGCGCTGGTGCCCAGAACCGTTAGGTAAACACCGTCTAGGCCCCGGCCAGGCCGGTCTAGGACGTTGAGCTCTACGATTAGGTCCGAGAAATCAAAGCGCTCTCCCACGAACTCGCGGACACGCTCTAAGATAGCCTCCTTGGCCCTGAAGTAGGAGCGCTCATCCGGCACGAACCTATCCACGAAGGCCATAGAGATGGTGAGCCTGAGGGTGTCCTCTAGCCTGAAGCCCATGACCTTGATGTCCTCGCCGGACTCGGGGAACTCCTTCTTGAACTCACGCGAGTTGAGGAAGCGCTCTACTTCTAACACGGCTCTCTCGGTCCTGCTCATGGGAGCGTAGCCCACAGCTGCTGATGTGTCGTTCGCGCCTATTTTCTCGCGCTTGAAGATGTCTACAAGCGAGGGCGAGCCAGGTTTGAGTTCCACTTGGTACTTGACGTGTTCCTCCGGGTCCACGAAACGCATGTTCTCCCTGAACCACTCTTTCGCGGCCCTGACCGCTATCTCGGCTACGGGTATTTCCTCGCCCTCGAACTCCATGGTAGCCCTATCACCGAAGACGAGCAGCATGGGCTTCTTCACCACGCCGCCGCCGAACCTTATCTCAGCTTCCCCGGCCACGAGCAGTGATTTATCAGCGTTGTGGTGGAGTATCGTGCCGAAGCGCTTCAGGTACTCCTGGCATAGCTCGACGGAGACACGATCCATGATAGCATCACAGATGTAGTCCGGGTGTCCTAGGCCCTTGCGCTCTACTATCTCTAACTTCTGCTCTTCTATCGGGACCTGCCTCAGCTCGCCCACAAGTATATTCTTACCTGTCCTCCCCACCGTTATGACCTCCACAGTGGCCCTCGCTCGCCGAGATATATGTCTTTCGTTTCACTAACATGGAAAATATATTCCTATGGGGCATTTTTATGCCCCGCGAGGCCAATATAGTCGTGGGAGGTGGGCTGACGGGTTAAGTTAATAAGCTGCCGTTGGTCCCCTGCCCTCAGACATGGTAATCACCGGGTCCCTGATACGGAAGCTAAGGCTCGCCGCAGGCCTGACGCAGAGGCAGCTAGCCGAGCTCGCGGGGGTGAGCCAGGCGCATATCGCCAAGATAGAGTTAGGCAAGGTAGACCCGAGACTCTCGACCGTCAATCGGATACTTGAGGTATTGACCGGGCGGCATGGCCCTAAGTGCAAGGACGTGATGACCAAGGACGTCATCTACGTGAGGCCCGACGCGACTGTGAAAGAAGTCAGTGAGCTCATGACTAAATACGCTATCGATCAACTGCCAGTTATCGATGAGCAGGGGCGTGTCGTGGGCACTATCACGGACCGCGCTATCGTGAAGAACCTCAGCCCTGAGATAGCGAACGAAAAAGTAGAGAAGATCATGGAGCCGCCCATGCCCACGGTGCCCGAGGACACCAGTATAGCCAGGGTCAGGTTTCTCTTGGAGGAGTACCCCGGCGTCCTCGTAGTGCGGGGGAAGGACGTAGTAGGCATCATCACCAGGGCCGACCTGATAAAGACGGTATCGAGGACCCTCGAGGTCGAGTAAGCTAAATTTAGTGAGCCTTAAGCTATGCTGCTAGGTGGGCCACTTGCCAGTGATTAGCTCGGACCAGGCAGAAACCGAGGGCTTGCTCAGGGTGGCCGAGCTCATGGCTGTGGCCGCGAGGACGGCGCCGAAGGCCAGGGGAGTAGACGTTATCAAGACGGCGATAGTTTTTGGAGAAGAGTTAGAGAAGATAGCAGCAAAAATGGAGGAGATAGCCGAACAAACGGGCCTGGCCTTCTTCAAGCGCGATGCGAATTGCCTGAGGCGCTCGAAAGTAGCCTTGCTCATAGGGGCCGTGGGCTCTAGGCCCAGGGGCATAAACTGCGGTGCCTGCGGTTTCTCCTGCGATGAGCTACCTAAGCGCAGGGCAGAGGGCGGCGGCCGGGGCCCGCTCAAGGGCCCGAACTGCGTAATGGCCATGCTCGACTTAGGCATAGCCATAGGCTCAGCTGTCAAGATAGCCGCTGACCTGAACGCGGACAACAGGGTCATGTACACCATAGGCGTGGCCGCACTGGCGCTGGGCCTCATGGAGGCCGACGTGGCCGTGGGCATACCGCTCTCGGCCACCGGCAAGAACATATACTTCGACAGGAAGGTATGAGCTGGCCTTGCCAGAGGCGGGGAAGCCGGGGCTGGATTACGCTAAACTAGGGCTCAGGGTGGGCCTGGAGGTCCACAGGCAGTTAGACACGGCCGAGAAGCTTTTTTGCAGTTGCCCCACCGTGCTCAGGGCCGAAGAACCCCATATCACCATCGTCAGGCGTCTCAGGCCCACGCAGAGCGAGGTAGGCGAGGTAGATAGGGCTGCCCTCTTTGAGGCCAAGAAAGGCAAGACCATCATCTACGAGGCTTACGAGGATACCACGTGCCTGGTGGAGCTGGATGAGGAGCCCCCGCACCCCTTAAACCAGGAGGCGCTGGAGGTAGCGCTCCAGATAGCCCTTATGCTGGGCGCACGGCCTGTGGACGAGGTCCACGTGATGCGCAAGATAGTCATAGACGGCTCTACGCCCTTCGGCTTCCAGAGGACATGCGTGGTGGCCTTGGGCGGCCAGATAGAAGTGGGCGGCAAAGTAGTGCCCATCCAGCACGTAGGCCTGGAAGAAGACGCGGCCAGGAAGGTAACCGAGGATACAAAGACGGTGCGCTACAGGCTGGACAGACTGGGCATACCGCTCGTGGAAGTAGCCACCGCGCCCGTGATCACGGACCCAGAGGAGGCCAGGCGCGTGGCCCTGGCCATAGGCCGTATCATGCGGGCGACGGGCAAGGTGAAGCGCGGGATAGGGAGCGTGCGCCAGGACCTTAATATCTCTATCAAGGGCGGCGCTATCACGGAGGTCAAGGGCGTCCAAGAGCTAGACCTGATACCCAAGGTCGTGGAGTACGAGGCCCTAAGGCAGGTCCGCCTGTTGGAGATAAGGGACGAGCTCAAGGCGCGGGGCCTGAAACCCGAGGAGCTGAAGGCCGATTTCGTGGACACTACGCGCGTCTTCGAGCGAACAGCCTGCCGTGTAATTAAGAAGGCCCTCAAGGCCGGGGGCGTGGTCCTGGCCCTGAAGTTGCCCAAGTTCGCGGGCCTCATGGCCAGGGAGCTCATGCCGGGCCATAGGCTCGGTAAGGAACTCTCCGATATCGCGGCCGCCTGGTCGGGCTTAGGCGGCATCTTTCACACGGACGAGATGCCGGCTTACGGCGTAAGCGAGGAAGAGGTCGCCGCCCTGAGGGAGCTAGTGGGCGCTGGGCCAGAGGACGCAGTGGTCTTCGTGGCCGGCGAGCGGGAGCGCTGTCTTAAGGCCCTCGAGGCTGTGCTAGAGCGGGCCAGGGAAGCCCTAGTTGGCGTGCCGAGGGAGACGCGGGTGGCCCTCCCTGACGGCAGGACGAAGTTCATGAGGCCCAGGCCGGGCGCCGCCAGGATGTACCCAGAGACGGACATACCGCCCGTGAGGCTGACGCCCGATTACCTAGAGGCCCTCAGGGCAAAGCTGCCCGAGCCGCCCGAGAGGACGGCCGAGCGCCTCATGCGCGAATATGGCCTGAACGAGAAGCTGGCCTGGCAGGTGGTGGATTCTGAGTTCGTGGGGCTCTTCGAGAGGGCCGTCAGGGAGACAGGCGTTCCGCCCACCGTGGTAGCGACAACGCTCACGGAGACGTTGAAGAGCTTGAGGAGGGAAGGCTTTGAGATCGGGAAGCTTACAGATGAACAGCTCTTAGAGGTTTTCTCGCTGGTGGGGCATGGCGAGACCTTCAAGGAAGCCATACCGGAGGTGCTCAAGTGGCTCTGCCAACACGAGAGGCGCTCGGCCAGAGAGGCCATCGAGGCCTTGGGCCTCAAGGCCATGTCTGAGGATGAACTTAAAGCTGTTATTGAGCGCGTCCTGGCAGAGAAGGCCGGGCTGCTGGCTAAGAAGGGTGAGAGGGTATTCGGCCCGCTCATGGGCGCTGTCATGCGCTTAGTGAGAGGCCGGGCTGACCCGGCTAAGGTCCAGGCGCTCCTGAGGGAAGCGATAAAGGCCAGGCTGGCGGGCCGGCAGAACTGAAGGGCTTTATTTGCGCACATGCCTAGCACGTGGCGGTGGGATGTTGGTAGATAAGCGCGACTTGCTGACCTTACAGGACCTCACGGACGAGGAGTTAATGGACATCCTGGAGCTGGCGAGGAAGCTTAAGGAAGAGTTCAAGGCCGGCGTTAAGCACGATTACCTGCCTGGCAAGATAATAGCCTTGCTTTTCCAACGCCCCTCCACCAGGACACGCGTGTCCTTTGAGGTCGCCATAAAGCAGCTTGGAGGCGATGCCCTTTTCTTGCCCTGGCAGCAGCTCCAGCTCTCGAGGGGCGAGACGGTCGCTGATACGGCTAGGGTACTGGAGCGCTATGTAGATGTCATAGTGGCCCGCGTGGCTAAGCATGAGACGCTTGTTGAACTAGCGGAGAACGCCAGGATACCGGTTATAAATGCCCTCTCGGACCGCTTCCACCCCTGCCAAATTATAGCAGACCTCCTGACCGTATGGGAACACTTCGGGCGCCTGAAGGGCCTGAAGCTAGCTTACGTGGGCGATGGGAGCAACGTCTGCAACTCGCTCCTCCTGGGCTGCACGAAAGTGGGCGTGGACATAAGTGTGGCCTGCCCCTTCGGCTACGAGCCCGACCCAGAGGCCGTTAAATGGGCTTTTGATAACGCGGCCCGCACCGGCTCCACGGTGGTCATAACAGACGACCCCGTGAGGGCCGTGAAAGGCGCTCACGTGATCTACACGGATACCTTCATGTCCATGCACGTGCCAGAAGAGGAGCGCGAGAAACGCTTCAGGACCTTCGTGCCCAAATACCAGGTGAGGCCCGAGCTATTCAGGTACGCCCACCCCGAGGCCGTGTTCATGCACTGCCTGCCGGCCCACAGGGGCGAGGAAGTGGTCGCAGAAGTCATAGATGGTCCTAGGTCCATAGTGTTCGACCAGGCCGAGAACAGGCTTCACGCCCAGAAGGCCCTGCTGCTGTTCTTGTTTGGCGTCACACCAACGAGCAGCTCACCGGGGCCTACGTGAGCGCCATTAACCAGCGTATCCCTGGTTCGGCAAGTCGCCCTCGACAGCCGACGAAGTAACGTGAGGACGGATGTAAATCCTTCACGCCCGGGGATTAGAGGAAGTGGCCTTCATGGGCGGTGAAGGCCAAAGCCACAGCAGGGCCGGTGAGGCAAAGCGTTAAGCCGAGAGGCCAGCACCGCGGGGGCGATTGAGATGGGGCGCTGGTCCATCCTAGTGATTGCCTCTAAAGCCGACCAGGCTAGCACGAACATAGCCCGTACCCTCATAGGGCTCTACGGGCTCGAGCCCACGGGCTCCTCCTTCGAGGGCACGCCTATCTACGCGCGGGGCGAGGTAGCGCTCGCCTTCACGCGGGCCGAGACGATAAGGTCAGAGCACGTGGCCGAGGCCTTGAGACCTGAGGCCGTGATATTCGCGTCCAGACACGCCGGCAGGGCCGGGAAGCCCTGCTTAAGCGCCCACACGCCGGGTAACTTAGGCCCCGAGGCCCTCTACGGTGGTAGGCCTATGGAGCTGGCCTGGTCCGATCCCTTGAGGCAGAAAACGGCTATCAGGGCCTTTGCCGAGGCCAGGGAAGAGCTGGGCCTGTTAGACTACGCCGTGTGCCTCGAGGTCACCCACCACGGCCCCACGAGTCTGCCCGTGCCGGTCATGTTCGTGGAGATAGGCAGCACGCCTGACCGCTGGGCCGACGAGAGAGCGGCTGAGGCCGTGGCCAAGGCTATCTGGGAAGTCGCTACCAGGCCAGCTGAGGGAGATAAGAGGGCCGTGGGCTTCGGGGGCGGCCATTACGCGCCTAAGTTCACCCAGCTGATGTTGGAGGAAGTAGGGCTCGCCGTCGGCCACATAGTGCCCAAGACGGCCTTCAGGGCCTACGGCCCGACCAGGTGGCTGGTGGAAGGGCCCGTGCGCAAGACGTGGGGCGGCTGCGAGGCAGTCGTGATAGATAAGAAGGGCCTCAAGGGCTCGGATAGGCGCTTCGTGGCCTCGGTGGCAGAGGAGCTGGGCCTGGAGGTCGTGTTAATTTAGGGCGGCTAAGCGCTATCAGTGACGATGGAAGCCCGCCCACTGAAGGTGTACGTGCGCGATGAGGAGCTCTGCACGCGCTGCGGCTTCTGCGAGGAATACTTCTCCTGCCCAGGCATGGGCCGTCCGGCTCTAGAGCGTGACCCCGGGCGCTGTGTGGGCTGCCGCGTCTGCTACCTGGCCTGCCCATATAAGGCCGTCCGCGAGGCCGAGGACACGCGTGCCAGACGCCCGGTATGTATAACTGTGCAGGGCGAGTCCTTCGAGGTGCCCGAGCGCATCACCATAAGGCAGGCACTTGAGCTATTGGGCTTTTCTACCTCGCGTTTCCCAGGCGAGGGCGATTTACCCGTGCCCTGTGAGACAGGCGGTTGCTTTTCGTGCGCGGTCTACGCGGATGGCCAACTAGTGCCGGCCTGTATCACGCCCGTGGCCGACGGCGTGGACATAAGTTTCCCGGAGCCGGGCACGCGATTGCTGAGGCGTGTCTCGGGCTTCCAGCCCCACCCGGTCGGGGGCGTGGGGACGCCCTGGTGGCTCAAGGACAAGGGGACTTACATCGAGGTAGCCTGCTTCGCCCACGGGTGTAATCTCAGGTGCCCCCAGTGCCAGAACTACACGGTGACCTACGATAACGTGGAGAGGCCCCTGAGGCCCGAGGAAGCTGCCAGGCGCTTAACGGCCCTGAGGCGCCTCTACGGCGTAGATAGGATGGCTATCTCGGGCGGAGAGCCTACTTTAAACCGTCCTTGGCTAGTGGCCTTCTTCAAGGCCCTGAGGGCTTTTAATAAGGACGAACGAGCTCGCTTTCACCTAGATACGAACGCTACCGTGCTGACGCCCGATTATATCGACGAGCTGGTGTTAGACGCGGGCGTGACAGACATAGGGCCGGACTTAAAGGGCCTGAGACTGGAGACCTTTATGGCTATTACAGGCATAAAGGACCGGGAGTTGGCAAGGCGCTACCACGCCAACGAGTGGGCGGCCGTCAAATACATCCTCGACCACTATTACCCCGAGCGCGTCTTCATGGGCATAGGCATACCCTATAACCCGGCTTTCATGAGCTTGGAGGAGCTGAGGGACATGGGGGACCGGATAGCCTCTATGGACCCGGGCGTCCAGGTGTGCTTGTTGGACTACTTCCCGACCTTCAGGCGTAGGGATATCACACGGCCGAGCTTCAGGCAGATGTTGAAGGCGAGAGAAGTGTTGCTTGAGGCTGGCTTAAAGACTGTGATAGCTCAGACGGAGCTGGGGCACGTGGGGCCTTAAGCCTAAAGGCATAAGGGCGCCGGGCCTTAGAAGGGCGCTCGAGGGAATCCGCCATGTCTTGGTGGGATGAGCTGGCCGAGTTGGCTAAGCTCCTAGAGCCCTACCTGCCTTACCTTGAGATACTCGTAACGGTGGTCGCGGCCATCTCCCTGGAGCGCTTGGCCACCAGGCGCGTAAGGAAAGCTGTAGAGCGCCTCCAGCTCCCGCCGGATGCGGGGAACGCGATTATCTTGGCCCTGAGGGTCGGCATTCTAGTGGCCGCGTGTATCATAATAATGAACATCGGAGGCGTGCCCTCCTCCTGGCTCGTGGGCCTCTCGGCCCTAGGGGGCACGGCCATCGGCTTCGCGTC
Organism: uncultured Candidatus Bathyarchaeia archaeon; assembly: GCA_964638535.1. GTDB lineage: Archaea > Thermoproteota > Bathyarchaeia > EX4484-135 > EX4484-135 > EX4484-135. Next base: position 39,494 of record CAZWYW010000006.1, read on the forward strand.
CACCAGGAGCGTGGGGAACCTCATCTCAGGCATCTACCTCATGATCTCCAGGCCCTTCGGGATAGGCGATTACGTGCGCATAGACGGCCTAGAGGGCGAGGTGGTAGAGATAACCGTGAATTACACGAAGCTAAGGGCTCCAGATGGCACGACCATCCTGATAAGCAACCAGAAGGTCCTAGACAGCAAGGTGATGAACTTCACACGCGAGGTAGAAGGCCGGAAGCTCATAAAGTGCGATTTCGCGGTAGGCTTTGACCACTCCATACCCTCCGAGGAAATTGAGCGAGCTCTCAAGACCGCTTTAGCCAAGTGGACTGAGGAGCTGCCCGCTGAGCCAGAACTCGTGCTTAACAAGTGGGATAAGGGTGGCAAGGAATATACCGTAACTTTCTACGTGGAAGACGCTGGGGAGCTGAGGCGCGTCAAACACGCGCTCATGAGCTCCGTGCTCAGGGCCTGGGAAGAGCTTAAGACTCGTAGCTCTTAGGCCGTGATGGCCATGCCGGGGTGTATTGAAGGGCCGGAGGACGTGATGGTAGCAGCCCAGCTCGCGGCCGCCCTAGAGCTCAGCGGTTGGCCTAAGCCGGGCAACGTGCATAGGATGGCCGACCTCGGCCCCAAGACCTACGAGCGCTTCTTGGCCGGCTCCATAGCAATAGGGCCTACTGCGCTAGAGGCAGCCCGCAGGGGCCTATTGGCCGGTAAGGGCGAGCTAGAGCTAGCCGATGTGAGATTGGGCTCCCTGATAGAACGGGCCGCTAGGGATGACGCTCGTTGGCAGGTCAGCGGGACCACGCACATGGGCTACATCATGCTCTGCGTGCCCCTCTCGGTCGCAGCCGGTCTGGCTCTGGGAGAAGGCCGCGAGTTAAGCATCGAGGTGCTCAGGGCGAGCGTCTCTCGCCTCCTGCAGGCATCCACGGTTCGGGATGCGGCTGACCTCTACAGGGCCTTAAGGGCTGCCGCCTCCACCAAGCTAGGCCGGCTTAGGTCAGAGGCCGGCCTGCCGGATGTGTTTGATCCCGAGGCCGAGGAAACGTTGGCCAGAAGAGGTCTGACGCTCTTAGAGGTTCTCAGGATAAGCTCAAAATGGGATTTAATCGCTCGGGAGCTGGCTAGCTCCCTAGAGCTCTGCGTTAACGTAGGTCTCCCGGCTTTGCGGGGAAACCTAGACCGCTATGGCTCGCTGAACGTGGCCGTGGTAAATACCTATCTAACCCTCCTGGCCGAGGTGAGGGACACACACTTAGCCAGGGCGTGGGGCCTGAGGAAGACGAGCTACATGCCCGATGCCGTGCAGGAGGGCCTTGAGATAGCCAAGGAAGCCTCCAGGCGGGCTAGGGAAGCCCTGAAGCTGGACGGCGCTGCCACGCGAGAAGGGCTGAGGGCCCTGGAGGAAATGGACAAATGGCTTAGGTCCCTTGACCTTAACCCGGGCTCCTGTGCTGACTTGACGGCTTGCACGCTCATGCTGGCCTTATTGACCGGCCTCAGGCCTTGATGGTCCTGCTCAGGCCTCGAGCCTCCTCCTAGTCACCATGATGCACACATTATGGAAGACCGTTATGCCGGCTTCCTCAAGCTCCTTTATCGCCTCCTCGGATTCAGCACCCGGCTGCATCCACACGTAGCGGACACCCAGCTCTACACAATCCCTGGCCAGGGCGCGCGTGACCTCGGGCGGCACCACGAAGACTACTACATCTGGTCTCTTAGGCAGGCTCTTGAGATCGGGGTAGCACTTATGGCCGAGTATCTCGTCTGCCTTAGGGTTCACGGGGTAAGTCTCGTAACCAGCTTCTATCAGGTCCTTGAAGACCTGGTGCCCGTATTTCTTGGGGTCCCTCGAGGCCCCGACCACTGCGAAGACGTTCCGCCTGTCTAACACGCCTTCCAACGGGCTCTGCCTCCGCCGTTAGGTATGGACACTCAAAAAGCTTATAAATACACTAGTTTTAGAGCCCTAAGCTAAGGGTGTGAGGGGATGACAAGGGACCAAGCGATAGGAGCGTTGATATTCATCGTCTGCACGCTGATATTGATAGGGTATCTGGCCGACGTGGTGATAATCGGTGCCAGCGGCTTCGGCTGGTCGTGGATACAGAAGTTCCTCGGTCTCTTCGGCGTGAATGTAGAGCCGTTTCACGTGCTGTTCTGGCTAATAGCCATACCAGTCATCATCGCCTTCTGCGCCGTCATGGTCATAGGGGCCTGGATAGGCTGGACGATGGCGACCACGCCGCCGCCAGCGCCGATAGAGGAGCTAGAGGAGGAGTTAGAGAAAGAGGAAGCCGAAGCCAAGGAGAAGGAGGAAGCTGAGGAGAAAGAAGGGTAAGAATCCTGAACTTAGGTGTCCTCATGTTTTCTACTTTTTTGTTATGGGTGATCAGGCTCTCAGTATGCTCTACGGGCTTGTTGGCTGCCTCCACGACGGACTTGAGAGAACGGGAAGTCCCCGATGCGCTATGGCTCATCACGTGCCCGGCGGCAGCTGTCCTCACGGCCCTCTGGCTGGCCCGTTATCCCGAGGCCCTCTTCTCAGCCCTCTTATCCATATCCATGTCCGCCGCCCTAGCCGCCCTGATCTACTGGTCAGGGTTGATGGGGGGAGCAGACGCCAAAGCCATCATGTTCATAGCCCTCTCCGTGCCCTTGGGGCCGGGGAACGGCGGCCTATTGGGCACACATCCCTTCGTCCCACTCGCTTCCTTCTCAAATGCCCTCCTGGCCTCAGCTCTCTTATCTACCTATATGATGATCAGGAACTTATCATGGAAGCTTAAGAGGCAGGAGGGGCTCTTCGAGGGAATAGAGGCATCTCTCCCCATCAAGGCCTTGGTCTTCATATCTGGTTACAAAGTAAAGGCGGAGGAAACCGTGCGCTCCAGCTCGCTCTTCCCCCTAGAGGAGATAACGCTCGAGGAGGGAAGGGTGAGGCGCAGGCTGGTCCCGTTCGTCAGGATAGATGAACAACGCTTGGGGGCGCTAGAGGAAGCCTTGAGGGGAGGGCTAGCGCCAGAATACATCTGGGCCTCGCCGGGCCTGCCCTTCGTAGCTTTCCTGACGCTCGGGTTCTTCTTGGCCATTTCCCTCGGCGACCTGCTGTTCTACGTAATCATCACACTGCTGAGCGGCCTATTTGCCTAGCTTCCTCACGGCTTCCTCTACCATCTTCTTCATCACTAAGGCATCCCTATCGAGGATGGGGCTCTCACTTATCACCACGGGCTTAAGGCCCATCTCGGCCACTAACTCAGCGAAGGGCTCAAATTCTGGCCCATAGGCTGTCTCGGCCATGGTGTGGTGTCTGACCTCTCCCTTGGCCGAGAACTCCACGCGCGTGAAATGAGTGTGCAGATTGGCCACGACGTCTGAGCTCAAGCTGGCCTCTAAACGCTCCAATACCTCTCTGTAATCGTCCTTGCCCTTTATGGCGCCTCTCCCGTCCCTGGCATGTAGGTGAGCCCAATCCACCACGGGCCGGCAGTTCTCCACGCGCTCGCAGATAGCTATTATCTCCTCTAAGTCGCCGAGCTGGGTGGGCTTGCCCGTGGTCTCCGGGCCGAGGTAGGGCAGGGGGCCGCTGATAGTGGAAGCCTCGTCTAACACGCGCTCCAAGGCCTTTATGCAGCCCTCGAGAGCCTCGCGCTTCGGCTTGCCCTTATAGAAACCGGGATGGAAGACGACCACGTAAGCGCCCATGTAACTCGCGTACTCTAGGCAGATGACCAAGCGCTTTATGCTCTGCTCCAGCTTCTCCCCATCCGCGCAGAGGTTCACGAAGTATGAAGCATGCATGGAGAGCAGCACATCATGCTTACGGGCTTCCTCGCCCAGCGCCCTCGCGTCATCAGGTTTCATACCCGGTTTGACACCCCAGCGGACGGCCTGGAACTCGAAGGCATCGAGCCCCTCGCTCCTGAGGTATCTAGGCACCTCCACGACCTTGCCCTTGAAGCCCACGGGCTTGCCGGCAGGGCCGAACCTGGGCCTATCCGCCAAGGCCCTGTCCCCCAAACACAGAGCGCTCCCGGCCCCTTAACGCCTCCTGATGGGCGGGCGCCTGTAGGCTAGGGCAGCTAAGCCCGAGGACCAAATCAGGAGGTTCTGGGCCAAGGCGTACTTATAGAGGGGGTCGGCCTTACCGGCGGCGAGGGCGAGGAAGCTCACCGCCTTGTTCATTTTCATGCCCGTCTTGAGGAGGGCTACCACGGCCCTCCCGAGCTGCTCCTGGGAGGTGACGGCTTCCCCGAGCCTGGACAGTGACGACACAAGCCAGGAGAAGGGAGGGCATTTATCGACGAGGGCAGCCGTCAAGCGGTAGAGCTCGAGCCAGTAAACCGATATGGCTACTAAGATGGTGGCGGCACAGGCGCCTAAGACCAACACGAAGAGGCCCCTGGCAGCGGCCATGCCTAAGCGCCCTAGTCGGCGCTCCAGAACCACAGGGAATGTGCTTAATCGGCTAACAGCTCGCTTTTTCCGCCCCTTCTTCCTCTTGACCTTTTTAACAGGCCTCATGGGCTCGAAGAAGAAGCTCCTGGTAAGGTGAAGCCAGGAGAGCGTCAAGGCCACGATAGCCAGGGCTGGTATAAGGCCTGTCCAGAGGCCTACCCTCCAGAACAGATAGGTATCACGAAGGCCCTGGGCCGCGAAGCCGCAGTAAACGAGGGCTGCTTCGATAGCCGTGCTCACGACTAAGTAAGAGGCTATGAGCGCAATGCCGCGCGTGGTCTTGAGCTTGAGGGGGAGCACCCTGGCAGAGCTCAAGCCGGAAAGACCCCCCTCAGCGCACGTAGGGCGATGGGAACTCATGGCCGCACCTGGGGCACCTTATCATGGCGCACTGCACCAACGAGGGGCAGCCAGCGCAGGCGAAGGTCCTGGCGTAAGATAGGTCGAACGTGAACCCACACCTAGGGCAGGACACAAGCCTCTTGCGCTTCCTCCTCGCCACTCCGCTCGTCTTAGTTCACCCCTTAGTGCGCGGGGCAGGCTGTCCTAAAAACCTACGTGGGCTCCGTGCCCAAGGTTTATCACCCCGCTGACCCGCACCTCCCGGGGAGCATGGGCAAGCTGATCGTGCCGACCAACTGCCTGGCCTTAGATGAGCTACTGGGCGGGGGCCTGGAAGCAGGCACCCTCTTGCTTGTCTACGGTGAGGCCGAGACCGGCAAGACCACCCTGGCCCTCCAGCTGGCCCTGAACTGCTCTAGCATGGGCCATAAGGCCCTCTTCGTGGATTGCGAGGGAACCCTGAGGCCGGAGAGGGTGAGGGCGCTCTCACCCGCCCAGGAGCCGGGCGCCCTCGAGAACCTGACAATAGCTAAGCCGAGGAGCTTCGAGGAACAGGGCAAGCTCATAGATTGCTTAGAGGAGTTCGCTAAAGCAGGCCTGGCCTTCGTGGCCATAGACACCATAACGGGCCTTTACAGGCTGAAGCTCTCCGAGGGCGCAGAGCCCTTCGCCCTGAACCGCGAGCTCACCAGGCAGGTCGCTGCCTTAGCCCAGGTAGCCCACGAGCAGGGGCTGGCGGCCGTTGTAACCAGCCAAGTACGCGCGAGGCCGGGAGCCTCGGAGGGCGAGGGCGTAGAGCCTGTGGCGAACCGCATATTGAAATATTGGGCAGACGTGGTCCTGCGCTTGAAGACCACGGGGCAAATGGGCTTGAGGTTAGCGGTGTTGGAGAAAGGGCCTAAGAGGCCCGGGCCAGCTATGGGCTTCTTCAGGATAACTGAGGGGGGCTTAGTGGATGCCCTGTGAGATCATAGCAGACCTCCTAGCTCGCTCGCTCATGTACATCCTGCCCGCTTACTTCGCTAACGGGGCGCCCGTGCTCTTCGGCGGCGGTAGGCCCATAGACGGCGGCCGGCTGTTCAGGGATGGAAAACCCATCTTCGGGCCTAGGAAGACCGTGAGAGGCTTTATCTCGGGTGTCTTAGTCGGGACAGTGACAGCCTTCTGCCTAGGCCTAGCTGGCTTGCTGCCTGCCTTCCCGGACGCGCTTATCCTTGGCTTCCTCATGGGGCTGGGGGCTATGGTAGGCGACCTAGCTGGGTCATTCATTAAGAGGCGCTTAAACAGGCCCCCTGGGGCGCCTACGCCTGGCCTCGACCAATTGGATTTCGTGATCGGGGCCGTGCTCTTCTCCTTGCCTTACAGGCCACCAGCGCCGGAGGTATTAGCTTGCGTGCTCGTGTTGACGCCTGTCATCCACTTGGCCACGAACTTCGCGGCCTATAAGCTGGGCCTAAAGCGCGAGCCCTGGTGAGCACGCCTCTCAGCGGGAAAGCCTTAGCTTCTGGACTCTGAGCACGTACTGGCCCATGAAGTAGGCCATGAGCAATAGCATGACGCCCGCTATGAACCGGTACCAGGCCCTATGGGGCTCGTCCGCGTACTTAGTGCTCTCGTAGATGAGCACTAGCCCCACGAAGCCCAGCGCGAACGTCAGCATGGATATGATGCTCTCTAGGAGCGTCTGCTCTATCAGCGTGTAGGGATAAGCGATCCAGAGGGCGTGGGGCTGGGGTATCGCGGCCAGCGGGCTAGCTACTATATCATAGATGCCGCCGCCGAAAAGGAAGATAGCCACGGCCACGGCCGCAAGCGCTATCACGAGTGGGGATGGTTTGTAGGCCGAGAGGCGCCTGTAGCCCCTCGCCAGGGTCTTCGAGACCGACTTCATGGCTAATTTAGCTTTGGCCTTCCTGCTCATGCTCTCCCGGCCCTGCCGGTAGGCATGGGATCTGGGCCAGATTTAACGCTTGCTCACCCGCCCCCAACCGGAGGGAAGAGGAAGACCTCATCGCCGTCTTTCAGGGTGGTCATGAGCCCGGAGAGGAAATCTATATCGCGGCCATTCACTAGGACCTTCAGGGCCCGAGCTAAGCGGCCCTCGCCGTTGAAAATAACGTCCTTGACGCGCCTCCCGAAGCGCTTCCCCAGGGCCTCAAGGGCATCCCGGACAGTCGAGCCCTCGGGCAGCTCGAGCTCTACGGCATCACCACCCAGAAGGCCGGATAGGGCCGCGAAGGACCTCACCCGGACCTTCAAGGCCGGGCAGCCTCCCAGCTAAGCTGGTGGATCGGGGAAATAAAAAGGGAAACCAGGCGGCCTCAGCTCTTCTTGAGCAAGGCCTCCGCTACCTTAGCTGCCTCCTCCAGGCCTAGGCGCCTCAAGGTCTCGGGCAAGGGCACGCCCGTCTGGACATCCCAGCCCCTCAGCCTGTAGTACTCGTCGAGCATCTTCTCCAACGGCACTACCTTGCCCTTCGCTGGCCCGACGGGCGCCGGCTCCTTGAGGAAGCGCTCTGGGAGTGTGTCGTCCTTACGGCCCACGCCCTCCCGGCACTGTATCATGCGCTCCAAGTTGTAGATGCGGTCGCCCGTGAGCAGCACCTTGTCCGCGTCCCAATCCCAGCCCGTACAGGCCGTCATGGCCTTGGCGAAGTCCTCGGGCGTAAGGGCAAACGTGACGAACTTGCACACGAGCGAGCTATCCACGAAGGCGAAGTAATCCTGGAAGAACTTGCACATCTCAGCCTTCCGCTCCGTGGTGAGCGGGTCTAGCTTCTCCGGGACGCCCAGGACCTCAGCGGCTATCATGTAGGCCCTGAGGTGACATCCGCCTCGCACGCTGGTGGCGTAGGCGAGAGCGTGGCCCCAGAAGGACCTGGGGCTGTAAGCCGGCAAGCCCAGGCCTTTCACGCCCATTATGAACCTCTCGGAGCCCTTCCCTATCTTCTCGGCTGCCCTAAGCCAGCCCTCGGCCAACAGATCACCTAGCTTGCCCTTTCTCAGCGCGATGCGCTCTACTAGCTCCACCATGGCCTCGTGATTGCCGAAGCGCAGATCCAGGCCATCCGTGTCTTCCTCGGTCAGGATGCCGCGCTCGTAGAGCTCCATGGCCCAGCCTATGATGTTACCCGTGGAAATCGTGTCTATGCCGTACTTATTGCAGAGCGTGTTAGCCGCGTGGATGGCGTCCAGCCTGAACACGCCGCACTGGCTGCCGAAGGCCCAGACGGTCTCATACTCAGGCCCCTCGCCCACCACGCCAGTATAGGGGCCGCTCGTGATGGCGCAGTAACGGGCGCACCTTATCCAACAGAAGCGGCAGCCGCGGTTCTTTATGAGAATGGTATCCCTCATGTGCTCGCCCGAGATACGCCAGGCCTCGGGGTGCCAGCCCTGCTGGAAGTTGAAGGTGGGCAGGCCGCCGGCCGCGTTTATTATATTGACTAAGACATCCGTGCCATACATGGGCAGCCCTTCGCCCGTTATCGGGTTCTCCTTCATCTTCTCCGTTAGCTCGTCTACCACGGCCAAGAACTCGTCTGGCTTCTCGACCTCTATGTCGAGGGAGCCACGGCAGACGATGGCCTTCAGGTTCTTAGAGCCCATCACGGCCCCGAGGCCGCAGCGGCCAGCAGCCCTGTACAGGCTATCCATTATGCACGCTAGCCTGACCAGCTTCTCGCCAGCCGGGCCTATGTAGATGGCTTTTATGGTCTCGTCGCCTATCTCCTCCTTTAGTATCTCGTCCGTGTCGAAGACGTCCTTGCCCCAGAGGTGGGTGGCATCACGTATCTCGACCTGCCCATCCTCGATCCATATGTAGACGGGTTTCTCAGCGCGGCCCGTGATAACTATAGCGTCAAAGCCAGCGTATTTCAGCTCAGGACCCCACTGCCCGCCGGAGTGGGCCTCGCCCCAGACGGCCGTGGTGAGCGGGCTCTTCGCGTAAGCAGCCCACCTGCCGGAACTCGGGAAGGCTGTGCCGGTGAGCGGGCCCGTGGCGAATATCAGTACGTTATCCGGGCTCAACGGGTCCACGCCGGGCTTAAGCTCATCGAATAGTATTTTGGCCGCGAAGCCGTTACCGCCCACGAAATCGCGCATGAGGCCCTCGGGCAGTTCCTCGGCCTTCCACTTGCCGGATGTCAGATCCACGCGCAATATCTTGCCCGCATAACCCTTGGGCATTCCCTACCACCTCCTCACCTCATGGGGGGCCTCCACCACAGCTTCCTCGCCAACGTTGGCGAGG
>CAZWYW010000007.1:0-48334 GCA_964638535.1 uncultured Candidatus Bathyarchaeia archaeon
CGGAGAAGGCCAGTTGTCCTTTATTTATCACCCTGACGCTCTTAATATCCCCACCGCCGAGCTAAAACACCGATTATGACTAAGCTGAGTCCGATGAAGGCACATACAGCAGAGAGCAGGTATTCCTTCGACCCATATTTCGCCGAAGGGAGTTTTGAAACCTATCGTTGCGAGTGGGTAGACAGTTCCTCCTGCAGCCAGGATTAAGAAGAATATCCCCACCACTATGAGTCCCGTGCTAATTCTTATCGTGCTTCCTTTCCTCCTTCGGCTCATTTTCGTTCCGGTCTCGGGAAAGCTCAACTAGGTTTTAAGCTTTTCCGGGCGCATAAGCAAGTAGTGATCCCAGGAAGTCGGTGAAAGTTTTAAGAGCCTGCCTAGGGGTATATTCTCCTACGTCATGCTAGAGGGCGTTCTCCTGGAGGAGCGGCTCGTCGAGAAATGGCTCCCCCTCGCCGAACTGAACATAGATGCTCTCGTGGAGGTAGGCTTCAAGGGCGCTAGGATGCCCGTCAGATCGAGGTATGAGGAGGCATTTGGCATCCCCCCTATGGTGGTAGGGCCGAGGCCCTTAGGCTTGGCTTCCGCACCATAGCCATGGAGTATAACCCGGTGGCTTACCTCATCCTGAAGGCCACTCTCGAGTTCCCGGCCAAGTATGCCGACTCTGGCCTGTTCAAGGAGGCGGTAATCATGGCTTTATCCGTGAGCCAGCGCCAGGCCACAAGTGTCCCGATATACATCCCCATCAGCGTTGCTCAGATGGCCCAAGCGCCCCTGGTCTCGACCTCACCGAGTAGGCCTGTGCCTCCTCTATCCCCCACTCCGTGCCTCCAACACTTCCCTCCCCTGGTTGGCCCTGGCAGAGAGGCCGAGCCTGGAGCCTCCGGCGAGGTTATCTGTCCTAAGTGCGGCCGCCCGGGGAAGCTCTACGAGCATAAGAGAGGGGCCGCCGGGCTTACGTCCTAGTTCTGCACGGCCGTCAGAAGTGCTACCTTGGCCCGGCAGATAGAGTGAAAGTGAATTGGCCTTCTCTGGCCAGAAGGAGCTTGCTCAACAATGCTCAACACGGTCGGGCTGGAATACGTTCACCGCCAGGCCTCCGGCCCTCGCCTCAGGTGTTGAGCAGTGCTCAACAGCCAAATTGGCCTCTTTTGGCTGAACGGTGGTGCCCCGGCCGGGACTTGAACCCGGGACCCCTGGCTCGAAAGGCCAGGATGCTTCCAGCCTACACCACCGGGGCGCCGAGCTGCCCGTGTGCTCCGGGAGGGAAGGAGTTATAAAAGGCTTCATCACGCGCCCGGGCGCCACGTAAGTCTTATCCTCCTGGCCCTGTAGGTGGGCTGGAGAGCGGGATTATGGAGAGGCGTGTGGCCGTCGTGGGGGTGGGCTGGTCAGGCTTCGCTCCCCAGACGGCCGACCTATCCTACAAGGAGCTGATGTTCGAGGCCGCTACCCGCGCTTACGAGGACGCTGGCGTGGACCCCAGGCGCGACGTGGATAGCTTCGTGACATGTGCCGAGGACTATTGGGAAGGGCATTCTATCTTCGATGAGTTCGTGCCGGACCAGCTGGGCGCCGTGATGAAGCCCACCTGCACGGTCTCGGGCGATGGCCTCTACGGGTTGGCCATGGCTGTCATGCAGATACAGGCCGGCTTGTTTGATGTGGTGGCCGTGGAAGCGCACAGCAAAGCATCGGACATACTGACCTACGAGGGCTTGCTGAGGTTCGCCATGGACCCAATATTCACCCGGCCGCTCGGCTGGCACCCCTACGCCCTGGCGGGCCTTGAGATGGCCCGCTACCTCTACGATACGGGCGCCCTGGAGGAGCACTGCGCCATGGTGGTGGCCAAGAACAAGCGTAATGCGCTCGCGAACCCCCTAGCCTCTTACGGCGCTGCCCTGACCGCTGACGACGTGCTGGCCTCCAAGCCCCTCTTCGAGCCCTTGAAGGAGCTCGATGTGGCGCCGTTGGTTGACGGTTGCGTGGTGATGGTCTTGGCCGCCGAGGAAGTGGCCCGTAAGCTCACGGACACACCCGTGTGGGTATTAGGTATGGGCTGGGCCTCCGAGACCATAACGCCCGAGGCACGAGATTGGTGTAGGCCTATTTACGCCGAGCTGGCCGCCGGGATGGCCTACGACATGGCGGGCATCACGAGCCCCGCTAACGAGATAGACCTCTTCGAGATAGACGACAAGTTCTCCTATAAGGAGCTCCAACACGTGGAGGCCCTGGGCGTTTGCGCTTACGGCGAGGCCGCTAGGCTGCTGGAGGAGGGTGTCTTCGAGCGAGATGGCGATCTACCCGTGAACCCATCGGGCGGCTGCCTGGGCGTGGGCAACTTGCTTGAGGCCACGGGCTTGCACAAGGCCTTAGAGGTCGTGCTACAGCTCAGGGGCGAGGCCGGGAGGCGCCAGGTACCTGACGCGGAAGTGGGCCTGGCCCAGGCTTGGCGCGGCCTCCCCACGGCCAGCGGGGCCGTGGTGATATTCGGTGTGGAGAAGGAGGTGAGGGCGTGATGTCGGCCCTGGGCGTGAAGCGTAAGGTGGCCGTGGTAGGAGCTGGCATAACGCTCTTCAGGAGACGCCTCAAGGAGACGGGCCGTGAGCTCTCGTTCTACGCAGCCAAGATGGCCTTAGACACCGCTGGCATAACGCTGGCCGATGTAGATGCCGTGGTGTGCGGCACGGCGCCGGACGCCTTCGATGGCGTCCACATGAAGGGCGAGTACCTGCTCGACGGCATGGGAGGGCACAAGAAGCCCTTCGTGCGCGTCTACGTAGGCGGCGGGACGGGCGTCTTCACGCCCATAGCAGCCTGGTGGCACGTAGCCTCGGGCCACTTCGACATCGTGTTGGCCGTGGCCGAGGAGAAGATGAGTTCCTGCTTCCCACACCCACAGAAGGCCTTCACGACCATCTTCGACCCCATGCTCACGCGCCCCCTGGGCGCTAACTTGGTCTGGATTTTCGCGCTCGAAATGCAGCGCTACATGCACGTGCACGGCGTGAAGAAAGAGCAGATAGCCACCATAGCGGTCAAGAACAAGCGGAACGCCGTGGACCACCCGTGCGCCCAGCTGGCGGACCCGAAGATAACGGTCCAAGACGTGCTGAACTCCGAGGTCATGGTGTGGCCCGTCCAACGCCTGGACATCAGCCCGCCCAGCGATGGGGCGGCAGCCGTGGTCCTGGCGGCCGAGCACGTGGCCAAGCGCCTCACGAACGACCCAGTCTGGATAGAGGGCGTGGGCTGGTGCTTGGACAGCACCTACTGGACGAACAGGGACCTCTACTACCCGAAGTATGTGGAATACGCGGCCCGCATGGCCTATAAGATGGCGGGCATAAAGAACCCGCCGAAGGAGATAGACGTGGCCGAGCCCTACGACCCGTTCGACTACAAGGAGGCCCACCACGCGGAGGGGCTCATGTTGGTCCGGAAGGGCGAGTACCTAAAGGACGTCAAAGACGAAAACGATATCTTCGCCAAGTATGGCCGCGACGGCGACCTGCCCATCTGCCCCTCCGGTGGCCTGCTGGGCGTGGGCAACCCGATCGCGGCCGCTGGCATGATGAAGATATGCGAGATATTCTGGCAGCTCCGCAAGGAGGCCGGTAAGCGCCAGGTGAAGAACGACCCCAGGACGGGCGTGGCCCAGGCTTGGGGCGACCTCATGCAGGTGGGCACGGTGGTGGTCATGCGCGCGTGAGGGGGTGGTGTGGCGTGTCGGCCCGGATTAAGGAGTATAGGGGCACTTACGTGAGCCGGAAGGACTTGGAAGAGGGCCGTGTGCCCGCGGTGCGTGATAAGCCCGAGGCCCGTTACGCCTGGGCGGCCGGCGTGGCTATGGGCCGCTTCTTGGCCGAGCTGAAGGAAGGCCGTATCATAGGGCGGAGGTGCCGGCGTTGCGGGCGTGTGTTAGTCCCGCCCCGCATGTTCTGTGAGTGGTGCTTCAGACCCACGGACGAGTGGGTCTACGTGCGCGACACAGGCACCGTGCTGACGTATTCTATATCGCACCTAGGCCCAGCCGCCGAGAGGATCGAGGAGCCCATACCGATAGCCGTGATACAGCTCGACGGCGCCTCCCCCGGCGTGGGCATGCTCCACAAGCTAGGCGAGGTGAAGTTTGAGGAGATAAGGATAGGTATGCGCGTGAAAGCCGTCTGGAAGCCGCCTGAAGAGCGCGAGGGTGCTATCACGGACATCCTCTACTTCAGGCCTCTCAAGGAAGGCGAGGGCCAGGAGGGAGGTGAGTGAGCATGTCCACGGAGCGCGTGAGGCTTCCACATGAGATAAGGCACTGGTACGGCGATATGGAAGCCGATTACACTTACACGCTCGGCATCGCCGGCGAGAGGTTCTTCGCTGGCCTGAAGGAAGGCCATATCTTAGGTGCCAAGTGCCCGAGGTGTGGGGCTATCTGGGTGCCGCCCAGCATCTACTGCCCCGAGTGCTTTGAGGAGCTGACTGAGTGGGTGGAGCTACCAGATGAAGGTACCGTCTACACGTTCACCGTGACCCACCTCGGGCCAGATGGCAAGCCCTTGGAGAAGCCCGAGGTCTACGCGTTCATATTGCTCGACGGGGCAACCGGCGGCCTACTGCACAAGCTGGGCGAGGTAAGGCCGGAGGAAGTCTATATAGGCATGCGCGTCAAAGCTGTCTGGGCGCCGCCCGAAGAGCGGAAAGGCGCTATCACGGATATAAGGTACTTCCGGCCCGTGGAGTAAAGTCCCGGCTATCTCGTCTTCTGGATTTTTGACCTGTAATATAGTTCCCCGTAGCGTTACATAGCCTTCTGCATAGCCCGGTGGAGCTAGGCCATCGGCCATGCCGCGTGAAATGCTTTTAAGCGATGCCTGTGTCTCCCGGCCCAGGAGGTGTGCTAGGGACATGAGCTGGAGCAGCAGGCGCAGGAGGAGGCGTTGGCCGTGGGACATCTTCGATGAGCTATTCGAGGAGTTCGAGCGCATAGAAGCCGAAATGGAGGAGATGTTCAGGCGCTCGCTTAAGGAGATGCCTGGCTGGAGGGAATTTGAGGAGGGCGTGAAAGTCTACGGCCCCTACGTCTACGGCTTCTCCATCTCCATAGGCCCGGATGGCAAGCCCGTGATACGTGAGTTCGGGAACGTGAGACCTACCCGCTTCGGGCCGAGGTTCGTGGAGGAGCGCGAGCCCTTAGTGGATGTGATGGAGGAGGACGACGAGGTAGTCGTGGTGGCCGAGCTACCGGGCGTGGATAAAGAGGATATAGACCTGAGCTGTACCGAGCGGGAACTTGTCATATCCGTGGATACCGAGAAGCGCAAGTACTACAAGCGCTTAGAGCTGCCGACGGAAGTAGACCCGAAGACCGCTAAGGCCAACTACAAGAACGGCGTGTTGGAGGTCCGGCTTAAGAAGGCCAGGCCTGAGCGGAAGGGGGAGAAGATTAAAATAGAGTGAGCGGGCGGGGTAAGCCTATGCCGCACAGGCTGCGCAAGACGCGCTACATGAGGGGCTCCCGGACACACGGCTATGGCGCGCATGACCGCCACCGCGGGCGCGGCAGCCGGCATTACCGGCGCGCTGGCAGGCACAAGCACCTCTGGACCTACGTGGTGAAGTACGAGCCCGATTACTTCGGCAAGCACGGCTTCAAGAGCCCTCGCTCTAAGTTCCTGAGGCTCCGCACCATAAACGTGGGCCAGCTAGACGAACTCCTGGACAAGTTGGAGGCCGAGGGCCGTCTGGGGGAGCGCGAAGGCCTGCCCTACGTGGACCTAGAGGCCTTGGGCTACGGGAAGCTCCTCGGGCGTGGGGATATATCCAGGCCCGTGTTAGTGCGCGTTAAGGCCTTCACCGAGCTAGCTGAGAAGAAGGTCCTGGAGGCCGGCGGGCGTATCATAACGGAGTGAGGGCTACCGCCCGATTTTAATTTCCATTAACCTCTGGCTGTCGATAAAATAGCCATAAACATGCCGCTCTAGGATACCGCTAATTCATCAGATGGCAACATCAGCTCTGACGACCTTCTCTCACTTTAGCCCCACGTAGCGAGCGAGGGCCTTCCTGTTCAGCCAGATGTGGGCTGCTGAGAAGCCGAGCGTGGCGAAGGATGACCAGATGTGAATGGTGGTAGCGGCATGCTTAATGGCCTTGAGCTCCTCGGCTGCCCGAGCCTCTGGTCCTTGACGCCCTCCCGCGCCCTGGTGGAACAGACTGATGGCGTAAAGCACTAAGCCGCTCACTGAGGATATCAGGAAGGCCGCTAAGAGCAACAGCGATACCGCTTGCCTCGATCTCACGTCCCGCACCACTCTCTGGCCCAGCGCTTGACAGCCTACATAAAGAGCTTACAGGCTCTAGTTCCCTAGAATCCCCTCCCCCGTCAGCCGTTATGATGCACGCGGCTTCAGGCTGCCTAACTTAAATCGCGCCGCCCCGATATACCCATGGGGAGTCCGCCAGTGGACCTGCCGGAATTCATGGCCGAGAAGGGCCTCGAGGTCGAACCTGTAGGCGTGGTAGGTGATGGGGCGGAGGCCACGTGGGCGCCCCTGATACTCATGAAGGGCAAGGAGCGCGAGGTGCTCGTGGAGGACCTCGTGCTCATAGAGAACCTGAACGGCAACCTCGTCCTGGGCGTCTGCAGGCGCGGCTTCGGCCGCTCGCCTGGCTTGAGGAGGGACCGCTACAGCCCCGGCAGGGCTTATGCGAGGATGGGAAAGGTGCCCTCCGAGGCCCGTGAGTCCTTCGATTTCACGGTCTCCGTCGTAGGCGAGGTAAGGCCTGAGGGCATAAGGCAGAACAAGCTCATAATAGCGCCTAGGTCGCGTGTCTACGCCTTCAAGGCCGGCAACCCGCTCTTGCTCCTCGGCGGCTCTTACGACGTGGGCTATTACAAGGACCACCCGGATTGGTCGGTGCCCGTCAGGCCGGAATACATACCTTACCACATGGGCATCTTCTGCGTCACGGGCTGGGGCAAGAGCTCCTTCGTGAGGTGCAAGATCATCCCGCTCCTCAGGCGGGCCGGTTACGGCGTGTTAGTCTTCGATTGGAAAGGCGATGACTACGTGCCCCACGCGGAGGCCTTGGGAGCCCACGTCCTTAGGCTGGAGGAGATAACGAGCCTGCCGCCCGAGATGGGGGCCACTTACATCCTCAAGAAGGCCAAGAACTTCGGCTTCAGCCCTGGCTCATCTACCTTGCTCAACATAGAGGCCGTGCTGACGGAGGCTCTCCAGGCCGCTACTGAGGCTGGCGTAGCCAACGGGGCCGAGCTGAAGGCCTACGTGGAGAACGAAGTCGATAAAAGGCTGCCGGGCGTGGTAGGCAAGATGCTGCCGGTCTGCCAGGCGCGCTTCAACGCTTTCTTCGGCCGCCTAGAGCCCAGGATATTTGAGCTCCTAGTCAAGGCAGGTAAGAAGAGCCCAGCCGAGGTCATAGAGCTGGCCAAGCGCGTGGGCGTGGTCATCTTAGACCTGAGCGGCTGGGAGCCCGAGGAGAAGCTGACGGCTTTCCTGACGATAGCCGAATACGTCTGGCACAAGATGAACGTGGAGAAAGAGCGCGTGGGCGTGGCCTTCGTGATAGACGAGGCGCCTCAGTACTGCCCCTACCAGCCCAGGGGCCTGCAGGAAGAAGCCACGCGTATGATAGAGAGCCTGTGCGCCCTCGGCCGGAGCTACGGCCTGCCGGTCGTGGTGATAAGCCAGGGCATGAAAGGTGATATAGGTATCAACGCGGCCGTTAGGCGTAACATAAACACCTGGTTCATAGGCAAGGTCCACCCGCTGGACCGCGAGGAAGCCCAGAACATGCTCCCGGGCGTGGACATAGATTTCCTCCAGAGCCTAGAGGTCGGCCACTTCTACTTCTACGGCAACATGTGCCCATCGCCAATCCCGCTCCTCATAAGATTCAGCATCGAAGGGTGCTGAAGGAGGGCTCCAAGCGTGGCCGAGCCAGAGGAAGCCGAGGTAAGCGAGTGGCAGAAGCTGCCCTCCCAGCTCCAACACCAGTTCTACGAGCTAGCAGAAGAAGAGGCAGGCGAGAGAGCTAAGCTCATGGAGGAGCTAAGGAGGAAGCTCGGCGAGCTGAGGCCTGAGCTAGAGCCCTTCTTCAAACCCATCCCGGGCGGCGATTGGGAGGACCTGAGGGTGGCCGTGGTAGACGGGAGCTTCTCGCCAGCTTTCGACACGCGTCTCCTGGGCCGTTATGGCGTTTACTGTGCTGGCTACCAAATCTACGAGGGCTCAGAGCTGGCCGAGGAAGGCTCCTTCAGGTCCGGCGTCATCTTCAGGCCTAACGAGGAACATGGGCGTGTCTCAGGGGCCATAATGAGGGTTAGGACGGCCCTAGAGGAACGGGAGTTGGCCCTCTCGTGCGCCGAGCGTCCTGATGTAGATTACATCATTATAGATGGCTCTTTCTTCGGATTCGTTAGGGATTGCGTGGTGCTGAGGAGGAGCAACGCCGAGGTAGAGGGCTTCAGCTCTCCCTCTGAGCTAGTAGAAGCCCTGACGGACGTGACCAGGGAGCTGCTGGAGACGGGGAAGGCCGTGGGCATCATCAAGCGCGTGCGGCTGAGGGCCATAGACGGCTGGCTCATGATGGAGCAAGCCGATTACATAGAGGGGGCTCCGGGCTACGAGTCCTGCTTAGCCAGGGTAGCCGAGGTAACGGTCGGCATCATAGATAAGGCCGTGCTCTCCATGCTCATGCCGCCTGGCACCTGGTTCTCTTACGCGGACCTCCTACGTGATGAGCCCGCGTGGGCCTTCCACTACTACTCGCACCTAGCCGTGTGGTACCCCATGAGGGTCCGCTCCCACCAAGCGCCGCTTGACCTCTCGGCCGTGTTAGAGGAGGCCAAGAAAGGGCGGAGGAGAGGCTTCATCGAGGCCTTCGGGGACGAGGTATTCAAGTTAATCGCCGAGCGCCTCGAGAGGCATTACCTCAAGGCCTCTGAGGAAGCACCCGCCTGCTGCCTCGAGGCCCCAAGGGGCGTGGAGCTAGGCCCCATACTGGCCTATTGCGCTGGCTTCGCCAACGAGGACACAGGCCACCCCTTCCCGCTCGACTTGATAGATGATGATGTCACGCTCCCGAGGCTCTTCACCCGTGAGTTCGTCCAAGAAGTAGAAGCCAGGCTCTTGACGCGCTTGACCGATTTAGAGGCCGTGAGGAGGTTGTTCGCTTACCTGAACCCGCAGAAGAAGTGGAGGGCATAAGGCCGGGTAAGCCCGAGGGGTCGCGAATAAAATCGGGAGACCGCGAAAAGGCCTCTCAGCCCTTCACGACCGCTAGGGGGACGAGCCTAGCGACCTTAGTGGCTATGCCCACCTTATGTGAGACATCTGCTACCTCGTCCACGGCCTTGTAGGCCGGATCGTTCTCCTCGGCTAACACACGCAGGGAGGCGCAGCGCACGGCTATACCCTTGCTCTCGAGACGCCTCATCACGTCCTGACCCTTAAAGCGCCTCTTGGCGGCCGCCCTGCTCATCATGCGGCCAGCCCCATGGGCCGTGCTGCCGAACGTGATTTTCATGGCCTTCTTCGTGCCCACCAGCACCCAGGAGCTAGTGCCCATGGAGCCCGGTATGAGCACGCACTGCCCCACGGCCCTGTGGTCCTTGGGTATCTCGGGGTGGCCGGGCGGGAAAGCACGCGTAGCGCCCTTACGGTGCACGAACACCTTCACGCGCTGCCCATTCACGGTGTGCTCCTCTATCTTGGCTATGTTGTGGGCCACGTCATAACACAGGTTCATCTCCATGTCCTCGGCCGAGCGCCCGAAGACCTGCTCGAAGGCCTGCCTGACCCAGTGCATTATGGCGTGGCGGTTGCAGAAGGCGTAGTTCACGGCGCAGGCCATGGCCGCGAAGTAGTCCTCGGCCTCCTTGCTCGTGCCGGGGGCGCAGGCCAGCTCCCGGTCGGGCAGCTTGATGCCGTACTTGCGCACGGCCCTCTCCATCACGCGCAGGTAATCGCTGCATATCTGGTGGCCGAAGCCGCGGGAGCCACAGTGTATCATGACCGTTACCTGTCCCTCGTGTGTGATACCGAATACCTTGGCCACCCTAGGGTCGTAAATCTTGTCCACCTTCTGGACCTCGAGGAAGTGGTTGCCGCTCCCTAGGGTGCCTATCTGGGCTAGGCCTCGGTTCTTGGCTGTCGGGCTCACCTTACCTGGGTCAGCGCCCTCCATGCAGCCGCGCTCCTCACAGTGCTCCACGTCCTCCGGCCAGCCGAAGCCGCGGTCCACTAGCCACTCAATACCCTCCACTACCATGCGGTCCAGATCGGTGGGGCTCACGCGGAAGTCCTTACGCCTGCTGCCCAGGCCACAGGGCACGTTCCGGAAGAGGACGTCCACGAGCTTGCGTATCACGGGCCTGACATCCTGCTCGCTGAGGTTAGTGGTGATGAGCCTGACGCCGCAGTTGATGTCGTAGCCCACGCCGCCGGGGCTGATCACGCCTTCATAATAATCGGTGGCGGCCACGCCCCCTATGGGGAAGCCGTAACCCTCGTGTCCATCGGGCAGGACAATAGCATGCTTGTAAATGCCAGGGAGGCAGGCCACGTTAGCAGCCTGCCAGAGCGTCCTGTCCTGTTTCATTTTGGTCAGGAGGCTCTCGTTAGCGAATATTATGGCCGGCACACGCATATCCGGCCTGTATTTCGGGATACGCCAGGTGTATTCATCTACCTTCTCAATTGGTATGCTCGCGCTCAAGCTCACCCACCTAGCGGCCGTGGGGGGTCAGCTCTATTTAAGCGGTGCCCTGGCCGATCCTCCCAAGGCTTATATGGCATGGGCAGGCCACGAGCGGAAGGAGGGCCTGAATGTGGTGATGAAGGAAATAAGGATACACGGCCGGGGAGGCCAGGGTGCCGTCACGGCTGCCCAGCTCATAGCTGAGGCCGCCTTCAGGGAGGGGAAGCACGCTATGGCCTTCCCCTTCTTCGGGGCAGAGAGGCGCGGCGCTCCCGTCCGCGCCTTCGCCCGCATATCTGATGAGCCTATCTACGTGAGGAGTCAGATTTACGAGCCCGATATAGTCATGGTCCTCGACCCATCGCTCGTGGAAGCGCCGGACGTGACAGAGGGCCTTAAGGAGGGCGGTCTCTTGGTGCTCAACACGCGCAAAAAGCCAAAGGATTTCGCTTCAGACAGCTACCGCGTGGCCACGGTGGATGCCACGGGCATAGCCATAGAGATGGGCCTAATAGTGGCTGGCTGGCCTGTCGTGAACACGCCCATGTGTGGTGCCTTTGTGGCCGCGACGGGCGAGGTCAGCTTGGATACTATGTTAGACGTGATAAGGGCGCACTGGCCCGGCAAGATAGGCGAGAAGAACGCTCAGGCAGCTAAGCTGGCTTACGAGAGGCTGGAGAAGAGCTGGTGAGGCCGGGCTTAAGCCACTAGTTCCTCGGCCAAGCGCTCCCCTATGGCCGAGCACTCCTCTATTATCCGCTCGGCATCTAAGGTCATGAAGCGCCCATCGTGATAGAGCACACGGCCCCCTACCATGGTGAGCACCACGTCGGCCCGGCTGGCGCAATAGACGAGCGTCGAGATAGGCTCGTATGTGGGCAGGAGTCCCTCCCTCAGCCCCACGGCTACTAAATCGGCTTTCTTACCGGGCTCAAGCGAGCCCACCTGGCCCGCTATGCCTAAGGCCTCAGCGCCGCTTAACGTGGCCATGCGTAGGACTTGCTCGGCCGTGAGGACGGGGGCCGTGGCCCTAGAGGCCCTCTGGAGGAAAATAGCCATCCTCATCTCCTCGAACATATCGAGCACGTTATTGCTGGCCGCGCTGTCCGTGCCGAGCCCGACCGTCACGCCAGCCGAGAGCAGCTCAGGTACCTTGGTTATCCCGCTGCCCAACTTAGCGTTGCTCTTCGGGCAGTGCGCCACAGGCGAGCCCGTCTCGGCCAAGAGGGATGCATCGCTGTCCGCCAGGTAGACGCAGTGGGCCAGCAGCACATTAGGGCCTAACAGACCCAGGTCAGCTAGGTATTCAGCCGGTGTCTTCCCCAGGCTCGGCGGCAACTTAATGCCCAAGGTCTCAGACACAGTTGCTAACTCGCCCCCGCCTCCCGTGAAGTAATTAAATTCCGCCTTCGTCTCGGCTAAGTGAATGGCGATAGGCAGCCTCTCCTCCCTGGCGGTCTCGGCCACGAGCTTGAGCAGCTCGGGCGGGTTAGCGTAAGGCGAGTGGGGGGATAGGCCCGCCCTCACGCTACTCTGACTTGCTCTCTTCATGGCTTCAACGGCCTTGAGGGCAAGCTCTAGCGCTTCCTCGGCCTCTAGCTCTCCCTGGAAGACCTCTTGGTAAACTACCCCCCTTAAGCCAGCCTCGGCCATCGCCCTCGCGACCTCAGGGCCGTAAGGCGTGTTATCGGCTAAACAAGTTATACCGGCCCTCAGGGCCTCAAGGCAGCCCAGCCTAGCGGACCAGAGGAAATCACGCTCGTCTAGTAGCTCCGCTGGCCCGAGGATGCCTGACGCCAGCCAGGCGAAGAGGGTAGCGTCGTCCTCGATGCCCCTGAGGACCGTATAGCATACGTGGGAGTGGGCGTTCACTAGGCCGGGCAATATTATGGCCTTACCGAGGTCTAATAACTCATCGCAGCCTGCGTGGTGCCTGAGCTCGTCATACGGCCCAACGGCTTCTATACGGTCGCCCTCGACCAAGACGGCCCCATCCCTTATCGGTGGCCGCGAAATAGGCACGACCCACTCGGCCCTCAGCAACAAGGCATATCGGCCCCTTATGGCGAGCATGGCGGGTTACGCTGGCGAGCTTAAGCCTTTTCTCACGCGCGCCGCCTTCACACCGGCTAAGCCTTATCATACAGCTCGGCCACAATCCTCGGGGGAGGAAATTGGCAGCGCTGAGGACGTACCGCGACTGGCCCATCGCGCCGATATCCAAGCCCAGCTTAGGCGCGCTAGGCCTGACGGGTTCTTGGCGCACCTTCAGGCCCGTGGTGGACCGCGAGAAGTGCGTGGGCTGCCTGTTGTGCTGGGTCTACTGCCCCGACGCGGCCATAGAGCCAGACGAGGAGAACAAGCCCGTGATAAATTACGATTACTGCAAGGGCTGCGGCATCTGCGCTAACGAGTGCCCAAGGAAGGCCATAGAGATGGTCAGGGAGGGCGAGATGTGATATGACGGTTGTGCTGGCCGAGAAAGGCTGGCGCAGCTTAATGGTGACGGGCAACCACGCCGCTGCTTGGGCCGTCAGGGTAGCCCGCGTCCAGGTTATAGCGGCCTACCCCATCACTCCCCAGACGACCATAGTGGAGAAGATAGCTGAGTTCGTGGAAAAAGGCGAGCTGAAAGCCCACTACATCCGCGTGGAGAGCGAGCACTCGGCTATGACGGCCTGTATAGGTGCCTCCGCCGTGGGGGCCCGCACCTTCACGGCTACCTCGGCCCATGGCCTAGCACTCATGCACGAGTGCCTTTGGTGGGCTGCTGGCGCTCGCTTGCCCATAGTGATGGCCGTGGTAAACCGCGCCATGGGGCCGGGCTGGAACATCTGGACCGACTACGGGGATACTATGGCCCAGCGCGACCTGGGCTGGATACAGGTTTACTGCTCAGATAACCAGGAGGTCTTCGATAGCATCATCCAGGCCTACAAGCTCTGTGAGGACCACCGCGTCATGCTGCCATGCATGGTGGACCTAGAGGCCTTCATCCTCAGCCACACATACATGCCCGTGCGTGTGCCGCCCCAGGACGAGGTAGACGATTGGCTGCCGCCTTACGAGCCAGCCTGGGTGCTCGACCCTGAGGAGCCCATAACACATGGCAACCTGGTCTTCCCAGCCCACTACATGGAGTTCCGCTACCTCGTGAAGGAGGCCATGGACCGCGTGAAAGAGCTCTTGCCCAAGGTAGGCGAGGACTACAGGCGCCGCTTCGGGCTCACGGGCCTGGACTTCGTGGAGACCTACAGGTGCGAGGACGCGGAGTTGCTCTTGCTCACCATGGGCACCATGGGCGTGGAAGCGCGTATCACGGTCGATAGGCTGAGGGAGCGTGGCCTTAGGGTCGGCCTGGCCCGGGTACGCGTCTTCAGACCCTTCCCCGTCGAGTACGTGAGGCGCCTGGCGGAGGGGGTGGAACAGATGGTCATTATAGACAGGCACATCTCTTACGGGGCCGAGGGCGCCTTAGCCATGGAAACTAAGTGGGCGCTCTGCGCCCTAGAGGAGCGCCCGCTCATCACCAGCTTTGTGGCCGGCATAGGTGGGCGCGATGTGACGTATAAGGACATGGAGCGCATGGTCCTGAAGGCCAGAGAGTGGATGGAGCGGGGCGAGGCCCGCGAGGGCGTGTGGTATGGGGTGAAGGGGCTTGAGCTCGGGTAGGTTGACCGTGAAGGACTTGTCTAGGGAAGAATACCTGCTCCCAGGCCACGCTGCTTGCGCTGGCTGTGGGGCCGCTATAGCCCTGAAGCTTACGCTGAAGGCCCTGGGGCGCCGGACCATAATGGTCGTGCCGGCCTGCTGCACCAGCATCATCCAGGGCCCCTGGCCCAAGACGGCCGTAGCGGTCCCGCTCATGAACATCATGTTCGAGGCAGCCGCCGCCTGCGCGTCCGGCATAGCCGCTGGCCTGAAGGCCAAAGGCATCGAGGATATCACGGTCCTAGCCTGGGCCGGCGATGGCGGCACGTACGATATAGGCATACAGGCCCTCTCGGGCGCGGCGGAGAGAGGCGATGACATTCTCTACATCTGCTACAACAACCAGGCCTACATGAACACGGGCATCCAACGTAGCGGTGCCACACCCTACGGCGCTCGCACGACTACCACGCCCATCCTGGGCAAGCGCGAGCATCAGAAGAACATGCCCATGATAATGGTAGCCCACGGCATCTCCTACGTGGCCACGGCCACGCCTGCTTACCCGTTCGACCTAGTGGAGAAGGTGCGTAAGGCACGCGACATAGAGGGGACGCGCTACATAGAGATACTAGCTCCCTGCCCGCCGGGCTGGCGCTTTCCCGCTAATAAAACCATAGAGGTAGGTAAGTTGGCTGTTATGTCGTGTGCGTTTCCATTGTGGGAGTGTTTCTGGGAGGGCAATCGCCAGGTCATCAGGCTCACGGGCCCGAGCGCGCGTATAGCCAAGGTACCGAAGCTGAAGAAGCCCGTGGAGCAGTACCTGGCCCTGCAGGGCCGTTTCGCGGGCATGAGCGAGGAAGACGTCAAGGCCCTCCAAGAGTGGATAGATAGGTCCTGGGAGCACCTAGTTAAGATGGCCGAACTCTGAAGGGCGCCTTAAGCTCGCCGCTCGAGCGGCCCACTCATTTTTCAGGACCTTACCTAGTGTAGGCTGTTGAAAAATGAGGGTTTAGTTTTACTCACCTCTTGGACGGATTGGCATGAGATGAGTATGACAGGCTTTTATTTATTGTATCCAGGGTCCTCTTAGTGGCTCACGGTGAGGGTTCAAGTAACCTTGAGTTTTGCCGTGAGGGTTGCCCCTGAGGGAGCCACCCAGGTTCCTGTCCTCCTCAATACCATGCGTGTGTGGCGTGAAGCCGTAAGGCATGTAGTAGATTACGTCATCATGACAAATTGTTGGCTCAAGATTAAGGAGCATGGGCAATAGGCACCTTAAATGTCCTGTCTGTGGTCTTGAGGAGGATAGGGATCTGGTAGCTGCTATTAACCTGGGGATGAGGGGTGCTCAGGCCACCCAGATGGCCCCAGATGCCAATGAGAACCCGAGAGCAATGAAGGGGAAGTTGAAAAATGGGGTCAAGCGAACGCCCCACTTTTTCAACAGCCTGCTAGTGGCCCAGCCAGCCTTACTTAGACCCGGCGGGCGAGCTCCCGCCGAGCGGTTAGATTAACCTTACCGCAAAGTATAAAAGGGGTGCCCCCGGCCCTAAGGCGACGAAGAGAGGTGGCTGCGTTGGCCGAGAGCGTCGTGCTGGTCGGCAGGAAGCCAGTAATGAACTACGTGGTCGCCGCCCTCACGTTCTTCAACGCCGGCGCCAAGGAGATCACCGTCAAGGCCAGGGGCCGCGCCATCAGCAAGGCTGTGGACACGGTAGAACTCATGCGCAGGGCCTTCATGAAGGACTTGGAGATCAAGGACATACGTATAGGCACTGAGCAGCTCCAGAGCGCGGACGGCAGGACCGTCAACGTCAGCACCATCGAGATCATCGTATCCAGGCCTGAGTAAGAGACCACGGCCTAAGAGCACGCTGACTGCCAGGAGCCCAAACACAGGCTTTCTTTTCCGGCGTCCGGGCCCTAATTCCCGTATTATTCTGTCATGCCCACGGGGGATAAGCTAGCCACGTCGAGCAGGACCCGAGCGGGAGCCGGGGTCAGCCTTCGGTCAGCCCTCGATCCCGGCAGGGGCGACCTAAAGGCATATTTAGCCTAATGGACGCCCTCAGGGTGGTGAGGAGGAAGTGGCCGACGATCCCCCTAAGATAGTGGTGAGGCCACCGGGCCCTAAGGCTAGGGAGCTCTTAGAGCGCGATGCCGCCGTGATCTCGCCCTCATATGTGCGCTTTTACCCACTCGTCGTGGAATCCGCGCGGGGCTGTATTATAAGAGATGTGGACGGAAACGAGTATATCGATTTTAACTCCGGCATAGCCGTGATGAACGTAGGTCACTGCCACCCCAAGGTGGTAGAGGCCATCAAGACGCAGGCCGAGAAGCTGCTCCACTACTCCCACACGGACTTCTACTACGAGGAGAGCGTCCTCCTGGCCGAGAAGCTCTGTGAGATAACGCCCGGTAGGTTCAGGAAGCGCGTTTACTTCGGCAACAGCGGTGCCGAGGCTATAGAGGCAGCTATCAAGATGGCCAGATGGCACACGAGGCGGCAGCTCTTCCTGGCCTACATAGGCGCCTTCCACGGCCGTACCATGGGCGCTTTGAGCTTCACGGCTAGCAAGCCTGTCCAACGCCGTTACTTCCACCCGCTCGTGCCGGGCGTGGTCCACGTGCCCTATCCCTACTGCTTCAGGTGCCCCTTCAAGCTCGAGAGGCCCGATTGCGCCTTCTGGTGCGTGGACTTCATAGAGGAATGGGTCCTCCATAAGTACGTGCCGCCAGAGGAAGTCGCGGCTATAGTCTTCGAGCCCATTCAGGGCGAGGGAGGCTACGTGGTGCCGCCAGATGGCTATTTCCAGCGCCTCAAGAAACTCTGCGATAAGCACGGCATCCTCATGATAGACGACGAGATACAGGCTGGCATGGGCAGGACGGGTAAGTGGTTCGCCATAGAGCACTGGGGCGTGGAGCCTGATATCGTGTGCATCGCAAAGGCCGTGGCCTCCGGCCTGCCGTTGGGCGCCACCGTGGCCCGCGAGGAGATCATGGATTGGGAGCCAGGCTCCCACGCTAGTACTTTCGGCGGCAACCCCGTGGCCTGCAGGGCTGCATTAGCCGTGATAGAGATCATAGAATCTGAGGGCTTATTGAAGAACGCGGAGGAGCAGGGGCGCTACATCATGAAGCGCATGTCCGAGCTAGCCGAGGAGTGCGAGATCATAGGCGAGGTGCGCGGCAAGGGGCTCATGATAGGCGTGGAGATCGTGAAGCCCTGGGGCGGAAAAGAGCCAGGTGTTGAAGAGGCGAAAGAGATCATGCTCAGGGCCTGGAGGCGTGGCTTAGCCATCATAACCGCCGGCGTGTGCACGCTCAGGATAGCGCCCCCGCTGACCATAACGCGCGAACTCGTGGATGCTGGCTTGGAGGTGCTCGAGAGCGTCATAAGGGAAGTGGATAAGGAAGCTAGGAAGGCTTAGGCAGGGCGGCGGGGTCATATCGGGAGGCCCAGCATGTTCAAGACGCCCAAGGTGGCCATGAGCGAGAACGCTATCAGCAAGAGGGCGATGAGCACTACTATCTCGGGCCTCAAGCGCGTGCCGTGGAGTTCCTCCTCGAAGAACCTCAGGAGACCAGCCATAGTGGCCGGCGGCGGTGCCTCACGCCTACGCCTCCTGCGCCTACTCAAGCCCACGCCCCCTCCGGGTTAACGAGCATAGGCCCCTATATGGTTTGTGGCCTGCCAGTACGGTTAATCTTAAATAGCGGGCGCGGTATCGTAGGCCGGAGGAGAGGTCCGGGGAGCCGATGGCCGAGATTTGCCCCGTCTGCGGACTCCCCAAGGAGCTGTGTGCCTGTGGCGAGATAGCCAGGGAACAGCAGAGGATACGCATACGGGTAGAGAGGCGCAAGTGGAGGAGGGAGATGACCATCATAGAGGGCATAGAGGCCACTAACATGCCGCTCAGCCGCATCGCTCAGAAGCTCAAGGCTTACTGCGCCTGCGGCGGCACGGCCAAGAACAACGTCATTATGCTCCAGGGCGATCAAAGGGAGAAGGCCAAGGAGTTCTTAATAAAAGAGCTAGGCTATCCTGAGGAGAACATAGAGGTCCAGTGAGGCGCGGGCGAGCGACATGGGCCTGCTGGACGTGCTAAAGCACCTCAGGAGAGGCCGCCCGAGCCGGGCCCTGATAGCCTGCCCGAGGTGCGGCAGCACGCGTGTGAGACGCCTCGGAGGCCTTTTTGGCTGGCTCCTCCCGACTACCTACGCCTGCCCTGATTGCGGATATATGGGCCCCCTGATCTTAGAGCTAGAGGAGGAAGAAGTTAGGAAAGCCGGGAGCGAGGGCGAGTGAAACGCTTAGGGGGGTTCAGGGCTGGGCAAGTGTAAGCTCTGTGGCCAGAGTTCAGCCTTCATATCCGGTAAGCTGGGCGTCTGCCTAGAGTGCATAAGGAGCAAACCGGAAGAAGCCCTGGCTATAGTATCTGAGGTCAGGGCCGAGAGCAGACGCAGATTCGGATTGCCAGCCGAGGTCCCGCGTGATAAGGATGGCGTGGCTTGTGGCATGTGCGCTAATAACTGCCGCATAGGACCTGGAAAACTCGGTTTCTGCGGCCTAGTAGCTAACGAGAACGGGCGCTTGGTCCGCCTGGGCGGCACGCCCGAGAGAGGCGTGCTCGAGTGGTATTATGACCCATTGCCTACTAACTGCGTGGCCTGGTGGTTCTGCCCGGGCTGCACGGGCCGTGGCTACCCAAAATACGCTTACAAACAAGGCGCCGAGAGAGGTTACAAGAACTTGGCAGTTTTCTACGGGGCCTGCTCTTACGATTGCCTTTACTGCCAGAACTGGCAATACAGGGCCCTGGCCGCCAAGAAGGAGCCCGTGGTATCCGCGAGGGAGCTAGCCGATATAGCTCTGAAGGATAAGCGCGTGAGCTGCATATGCTATTTCGGTGGCGATCCCTCGGCCCAGATGCCGCACGCCCTGAAGGTGAGCGAGCTGGCCTTAGAGGGCGCCCGCGAACAAGGTCGTATCATGCGCATCTGCTGGGAGAGCAACGGGAATATGAACCCCAAGCTGGCCCTCAGGGCAGCTGAGCTCTCCTTCGAGAGCGGGGGCGTGGTGAAATTCGATATAAAATCTTGGGACGAGACGTTGAATAGAGCGCTCTGTGGGGTGCCGAATAAGGACACCCTGGAGAACTTCAGGGCCATAGGAGAACGCTTCTATCACAAGAGGCCGGAGGTACCTGTCCTCACGGCCAGCACGCTGCTCGTGCCGGGCTACATAGATGCCCAGGAGGTAGAGGCCATAGCCGAGTTCATAGCGAGCGTGGACCCCAGCATTCCCTACACGCTCCTGGCCTTCTACCCACAGTACGTGATGGACGATTTACCACCCACGCCCCGCTCTTGGGCTTTCGAGTGTTACAGGGCCGCTAAGAAGCACTTAGAGAACGTGAGGATAGGCAACGTGCACCTCCTGTGGTGAGTTCCGGCAAATCATTAAGCATCTTGACGTGCAAATAACGCGAACTTAATTTATTAAGGGCGGCTCGCGCAGGCTAGGCAGATGGTCCCCCAGAGGACAGCCGATTGGATGGAGCAGGCGAGGGAGGACTTAAGCGCGGCCAAGGATATGCTTTCCACGGGTCACTACGCCTGGTGCTGCTTTTTATGCCATCAGGCCGCTGAAAAAGCCCTTAAGGCCCTCTTAGAACACCTCAGGAGCCCCACGCCCGGCCATAATCTCTTGAGGCTCCTATCGGTTATATCGAGCTTCATCGACGTGCCGGGTAATGTCCGCAGGGCCTGTACCGTCTTGAACAGATATTACATACCGACCAGGTATCCCAACGCTTTCCCAAGTGGCGCTCCCGTCCACATGTTCGATAGGAGCGATGCAGAGGAGGCGATAAGGTATGCGGAAGAAGTTATTGGTTTCGCAGAGCGAACGACGAGTATCTGAGGCCCTGAAGAACTTCATCCGCTCGGCCCTGAGGGAGCACGGTGAGAAAGTGCTATCCATCGTACTCTTCGGCTCTAGGGCCAGGGGAGACTATACATGCTATAGTGATGTGGATGTCTTCGTCGTCCTCTCTGAGAGCAAGGAGCGCTTCCTAGACAGACTTTCCGATTTCGCCGCCTACTGCCAAGAGGGCCTCGTAGAAGCCCTCATCTATACTAAGGATGAGGTTGAGACCATGTTTGCATCTAGGAACCCGTTCTTATTAGACGTGCTCCACGAGGGAATCCCCTTATTTGACAGGGGATTCTGGGGCGAGCTAAAGTCGAGGTTCGCCAAGCTGGTGGAAAAAGGCCTCGTTAAGCGGTGCAGCGGGGGCTGGAGGATAAAAGGTTAAGGCAGTAGCGTGTGCCACGAGGAGCTGCTTGCCGCCAGCTGGCGGGCCAGCCCTTATCTGCCGGGAGACCAGCACGAGCTAGCATGAGCCGGACGTTGGCTGAGCTAGGCGAGAGGAAGGCCATAGAGCTCATCTGGTCGGCTCTAGAAGCAGCCCCGGAGGCTTACCCCCCGCCGGGCGATGACGTAGCAGGCTGGAAGTTAGGAGATGGTCTCCTGGCTGTGCTGAAGACCGATATGCTCGTGGCCTCCACAGACGTCCCGCTCGGCATGAGCTATTACCAGGCGGCCCGCAAGGCCGTGGTCATGAGCGTGAGTGACCTGGCTGCGAAGGGCGTCAGGCCCCTGGCTGTGCTGGCCTCTCTAGGCCTGCCGCGCGGTATAACTGAGCGCGAGCTAGCCGAACTGGCTGAGGGGCTGAACGCTGGAGCCCGTGAATACGGCGCTTACGTGATAGGTGGCGACACTAACGAGTGCCCTGACTTAGTGATAGCTTGCTTCGTGTTCGGCGTCTGCCGCGAGAATGAGCTAGTAACGCGCTCAGGTGCCAGGCCGGGCGATATCCTAGCCGTCACGGGAGAGTTCGGCCTCACCTACCTAGGCCTAAAGGCCCTGTTAGAAGGCGCCGAGCTATCGCCTAAGGTCCGGGAGAGAGCGTTAAAGGTCATCCTGATGCCCGAGGCGCGCTTGGAAGCCGGCCTGGCCTTAGCTAAGACGGGTGCCCTCACAGCGTCCATAGACAGCAGCGATGGCCTTGCCTGGAGTTTGGCCGAGCTCTCCAGGGCCAGCGGGGTAGGCTTCGTGGTAGAAGAGCTCCCAATAGCGCCTGACGTGGCAGAGGAAGCCGCCAGGCTAGGCGTGGAGCCTGCGGAAGCCTGCTTCTACGGCGGCGAGGAATACGAGCTGGTGCTCACCGTAAAACCTGACGCCTGGGAGGAGGCCGTGGAAGCCGCCGAGAGGGCCGGCGTAGAACTCAAGCGCATAGGCCGGGCCACGCGCGAGCCGGGCCTCTGGCTGAGGGGGCCAGATGGTAAGCTAAGGCCCTTAGAAGCACGCGGCTGGGAGCACTTCAGGGCCTGAGGGGGCCTCGGAGCCATGCGTGAGGGGTATCTGCCCCGTGATGGCGATATCATAGTGGCCCGCGAGGGCCTGGTCTTCTACGCCTTCGGCTACGAGCATCCTCCGGGCCGGGCCTTCGCCTTCCTCAAATACGTCCCGGAACGCCTGGCCGAACGCCTAGCCGCTCGCCAGGTGGATTTCCTGCCCCTGAGGTGGCGCTACGAGGATATCATGCTCCTCAGGCCTAAGGAGCTCTTCTCCCCCTCCGTCTGGCGGGCCACCCTGGACTTTCTAAGGGCCGAGCTGCCCGATTACGTCTTTTATTGTCCTTTCCTCGGGAAGGAGATGATATCCGTTCCCTTGGAACACGCTAGCCGTGTTCTCGTGCCTTCTGAATGCCTCAAGGCCTTAAGGGTTAGAAGGGCGCGCGATAGGCTCCAGGAGGCGGCCTTAGAGATGGTTGAGCTCCTATCCTCGGCTTCTGGCGTGCCGGAGGAGGACTTCGGCCTCCACGGCTCCCTGGCCATGGGCATGCACGGTCCCTGGTCAGACGTGGACTTAGTGGTCTATGGCTCGAAAGCCTTCAGGGCCGTTGAGGCCGCTGTCCGCCGCCTCGCTGAGGAAGGCGAGCTTGAGCTAGAGACAGGCGACCCGTTAGAAGCTAGGAGGGGCCTCAGGGGGCGCTTCAAGGGCATCAGGTTCGTCTACACGGCCGTCAGGAAGCCGGATGAGATCAGGTGGGCTTACGGCTCGAGGGCGTACTTCCCGCTGGGCCAGGCCGAGCTCGTCTGCCGGGTGGTGTGCGATGAGGAAGCCATGTTCAGGCCGGCTATCTACCAGGTAACGGGCTGTGAGGCCCTTGGGTCCTGGGGCGATGATTGGCCCAAGCCGAGCCAGATAAGCATAGTGGCCTGCATGGTGGGCCTCTACCGCAACGCCGCCAAGGCGGGCGATAAGATGCGCGTGAGAGGCACGTTAGAGCGCGTGGTCGAGCTGGCCACTGGCCGCGAGCAATACCAGGTCGTGGTGGGGAGCGGCAGGCCGGACGAGTTCTTAAACCCCCTGCCCTAGCGGGAGGGCGGTGCTCGGCGATAGTGGAATTAGCCGTGTGATAGAAGGTTGTTGCTAACACTTTAGAATACCACAAGCAACGGCCTCTGGGTGGATAGGATGGACGAACTCGAGGAGGTAGCCGATGAGAAGTTGAAGAAAATCATATCATTAGTGAAGGAGGAGCTTTCAGACCCAATTCATGGTATTGACCATGTGATGCGCGTCTACCGCTTCTGCCTCGAGCTAGCCAAGCACGAAGAAGACGTTGACATGGAAGTGCTGACGTTGGCGGCCCTTTTACATGACATCGCGAGGGAGAAAGAGTTCGAGACGACCACTGGTGAGGTAGACCACGCTGCCCTCGGAGCCGAGATGGCCGAGAGAGTGCTAAAGGAACTCGGCTACCCGGAGGAAATAGTGGAGAAGGTAAAGCACTGCATAATCGCCCACAGGTTCAGGAGCAAGGTCAGGCCCAGGACGATCGAGGCGAAGGTATTGAGCGATGCGGATAAGCTAGATGTAATCGGCGCCATCGGCATCGCGAGGTGTTTCATGCTCGCCGGGAGAATGGGGCAGAGGATATGGTCCGACGTGCCGTTAGAGGAGTATGTGGAAGAGAACATCATTGACGGGAGGATAAAGGACTGGAGTAAGCACGCACCCAACTTGGAATTCGAGCTCAAGCTAAAACACGTGCTCGACGTGCTTTACACTGAGCGGGCTAAGGAGATAGCCAGGAAGAGAATGGAGTTCATGGCGGAGTTCTTCAGGAGGCTCAGGGAGGAGCTTGAGGGAAGGACTTAAGCCTTGAGGGCCCGGTTCAGAGACCGTGATGACTTAATCACGCGCGAAGGCCTTATCTTCCGCGTGCTGGGCTACGACCACCCAGAAGGTGCTTGGTTTTGTGAGCCCCTCTACGCCCCGTGTAGTATTTTCGGCTCCCGGGACCCCAGGGCCCCTAGACTGGCCCGTGACGGGGGCATCTACTTCAAGTTCTACGGAGATGAGGGCTGGCACTTCGTTATGGAGCATTTCCCGGCCTACAGGCTCAGGCACGAGCCCCTTGGGGCCGATTTAGTGGGCGTGAGGGAAGAGCAAGTAGCTTTGGCCAGGAGGACAGACGATGGCCTCAAGGCCCTTCTGGCCTCAGACTGCGAGGACGAGCTAATAGCGGCCCTAGTGGAGCTATTAGACGAGCTGACGTCTGAAGCCGGCCTCAGGAAAAGCGATTTCGGCGTCTTCGGCTCCCTCCTCCACGGCTTCTATCATCCTAAGCTCTCCGACCTAGATCTGGTCATCTATGGCCGGTGGACACTTAAGAAGGCTAGGGAGACCCTTAAGGCCCTTTACGCTTCCGGGGAGCGCTTTAAGAACGAGTTCGGGCCGGGATGGGCTTACAGGGGTCATAAATGGCCTTGGATCGGCCTTACTCCGAGCGAATACGCCTGGCACCAGGCCAGGAAGCTCATCTATGGCTTCTTCCTCAGCCAGGGGGCAGGGCGTTGGGTGAAATTCGAGCTAGAGCCCGTAAGGTCTTGGCCCGAGATAACGAACCGTTATGACCCGAGAGAACGCGTGAAGAAGCTGGGCTGGGCCGTGGTGAAGGCTCGCGTAGCCGATGCCTCTGAAGCGCCCTTTATGCCAGCCATTTATGACCTTGAGGATGCTGAGTTCCTAAAGGCGCCCCGTGAGCGCGCCCCGGCCCCGGAAGTGCTGCTCTGTTACGTGGAGGAGTTCAGGCTCCAGGCCTTTGAGGGCGAGGAAGTGCTAGCGGCTGGTTGGCTCGAGCGGGTAGAGGGGCCGCGGGGCGAGAGGTACCAGCTCGTCCTGACCTACGGGCCTAGATATCACGAGCAGTTCCTCAAGGCCCTGGGGCCCGCGAGGGCGTGAAGTAATCCCCTGGTCGTCCCCCGACCACGAGCCTTATCTCGCGCCTGCCATCCGGCCATAAGGCTTCCTCTAACTTGCCCCTGGCCTCTATCAGCTCGCCCTCGGAGGCGTGCTCACAGAACCTCAGCCTGAAGGACACCAGGGCCTCTGGCTCGCGGACGCCTGATAGGAGCTCCACATATTCTAGCCCGTAGCGGCAGGGCGTGAAGATGCTCTCTGAGGCGTCCGACACACGGGCCCTTACCACGGCCGTGCCGAGGTTCCTAAACCTCACCAACCCGTAGGGCTCTTGGCGCACGGCCGGGATCAGCCGCACGGAGTAGAACACGCTCTTAAAGGTACCCTGGAGCACCTTACTTGGCTCTCTGGAGAAGAAGGCCTCCATATCGTAAGGGGTATCAGCTGACCTGGCCAGGTAAATAGCCCTGAGCTCCCTGGGCCCGCAGGGGCGCGTTAAGCCCTCCTCTCTCATGGCCTTCAGGGCCCGGTAGGCTTCAGAGCAAGCTTTCTTACCGTAAAATACCAGGTCTATATCGGAGCTTTCCCTCGCCAGGCCCACGAGGACGGAGCCGGAGATGCCTATTTCCCGCCAGGCCAGGTTGGCTCTCGCCCTGACCTCCTCGGCCATCTCCAGGGCCAGCAGGCCTACCCCCGGCGCGTCACCAGAGCGCCTGAGGTCCTCCAGCCCGTCCACGGGGCTGAAGATGGCCTTAGCCTCGGCCAACGGCGGCTCGCAGAGCACATCGCCTAATACGGGGTCGCGGACCAAGTAACGCCTGAGCGGGCCAGCCAACAGAGCTAACCGCTCCTTCCAGCTGGCGAGCTTCCTGTACCTCACATCACTGCCCTGCCTGACCCTATCGCCCTTCGGGTCTGGCAGATATCGCGGGTAAGCTACTACTCGGCCCGGCGGGTGGATTAAGCCCTTGACTTCAAAAATAGCGCCCGAGGCCAGCTCCACCATGAAGCCCTCGATGGGCTCACGGGCCACCATGCTCACACGGCCAGCAGCACGTCCACCCCGGCCTTCTTAAGCGCCCTAAGCAGGGGCACGCCCACGGCGGTGGCTATGAGAGCCTGGATGACGCGGACCAAGAAGTAGATGACCGGCGCACATACGTAGTAGAACCTCACGGCCTCCACGGGCATCCCGAGGGCCGCTAAGAAGAACGCGTAAGCCATACAGCCCAGGGCTGAATCCGCCTCGTTCCCTATGAAGGAGAGAGCATAGAGCAGGCCGGTCCTAGCTGAAGCATCGTGAGCACCGGGCTCAAGATCATAGCCGCTGGCCCCGATCTTCTTCAGGCCAAGAGCCGTCGGCACGACTAAGGCGAGCGCTATCAATTTATCGAAGCTACCGGCCAATCCCACGTACCAATACGTGGCGGTGGGCAGGCAAATGGGCGAGAGCCAGTAGAGGCCTATGAGGGCCGCTAGGAGCACTAGCACGGCCTTCCACCGCCCCTTCAGCATGAGGCCTACGGCCAAGGCGTCAATCGCTGGGCAGAAGAGGGCTGGCACGCCGAAGATACTGCCAGCGCTAGGGGGCAACATCCAGGCTATGAGGGTCCCGAGGAAGGCGGCTAGGGCGCCTAGGTAAGGGCCTAGGACAATGCCGTAGAGGGGCGCTAAGGAGGCCTCTATCTCTATCTTTATCTGGCCGGTGGGGTCACCGGGCGTGGGCAGGCCGGGGAGGAGCGAGAGAGCCACGTAAAGGGCCGCGAAGACAGCTACCATGGCCACGTCCTTGGCGCTTAGCCTGGCCAACATGCCCATGCTATCGCCTCGCGGTGTAGCAAACTACACTCCGTAAAAGGCTTACGGCAGGGGGCGCCCACCTGCCTAAGGGGAGCCCTTTGAGGGAGCTGTGGCCATACGTGGTTCCCTTCCCCCTTGACGCACGAGCCCGTAAGGCGGCTTGGGAAGTGCTCTCGTCTAAGGTGGGTATGGCCATCCTGAGATCTCTCAAGCTGGGCGAGAAAAATTACCAGAAGGACATAATAGCCAAAATGCCCTTCTCCAATAAATCCGTGATATACTACTTGAAGAAGATGGTGACAGCCGGTATGCTTGAGGAAGGCACTGATAAGGTCAGGGTGAGGCTAGGCCGCGTTATCCGGGTGAAATGGTACGTGCTCACGGAGTTCGGGAAATGGCTCATACTCTTCCTCAAGGAGCCAGACCAGATAACAAGCCAAGAGGCAGAAGAAGCCATAAAAGAGCTCCTGCGCTCCTACATAAGCCGCGTCTACGAAGCCAGCATCAAGTACGGTCTTGATTTTCCTTCCCTCATAGCTACCTCCTGCCGGGAGGCTGTAAAGAAGATAGTGATCTCTTCCCCGAGGCTGGAGCCCGAAGTCGCCGTCTTCGGCTGCCCGGCCCTCGATATCTACGGCAAGCTCAGGGACTTCCCAGGCGAAGGGGAGTGCTCGCTCCTAGAGGAAACGGCTTCCTTCCCCGGCGGCATGGGGGCTAACGTAGCCGTCGCCCTGGCCAGGCTAGGCGTCAAAGTGGCTTTCGTGGGGGCAGTAGGGGAGGATTGGGCTTCCGCCATGGTGCTCAAGGCCCTGGCACGTGATGGCGTGGATATCTCGGGCGTTTACGTATGTGAGGGGCCGCTCCTCAGGACCCTCGTCATGTTCGATGAGCGGGGCTCTAGGAGGCTAATGGCCCTCAGGCTCAAGGGCGTGACCCTCTCGCCACCTGAGCTCACGGAGCGGGCCAGGGAGATACTTAAAGTGGTAAGGGGCGTTTACTTGGGCGAGATGTTTGTGGAGCTAGCCTCGGAGATAGCAGAGGAAGCTAAGCGCATGGGTAAACTCTTGATTTACAGGCCGGGCTCCCCCTACGCTAGGTTGGGCTTAGAGCGCCTGAAGGCTCCCCTCTCGCGGGCTGATATCTTCATAATCAACGAGGTCAGTTGGCGCCTCCTCAGGGCTTCCTCGCCCGGCCTAGCCGACCCCGGTGAGCTCACGGAACTCGGGCCTGAGCACGTTATATTGACCCTGGGGGAGGACGGCTGCGTCTTATACGGGCGTGGTGGGCGGGAAGAGTACTTTAAGGTCCCGGGAGCCCTCAAGGAAGCCTATCCCGTGGTGGATGAGACAGGGGCTGGCGATGCTTTCTCCTCGGGCCTCATGAAAGCCCTCCTGAGCGGGGCAAGGTTAGAGGAGGCCATAAAGTACGGGCAGGCGGCAGCAGTCATAGCTTGCTCAAGGCTGGGCGCTTACCCCTCTTTTCCGAAGGCCGAGGAAGTAGAGGAGGCCTTAAAGCTTGTCCGAGGCTGAGCCGGGCCTGAAGGAGCTGCCTAAGAGAGGCGTCTACACGCTCGTCATACGCGTGGAAGCGCCTATGGAGTTCAGAGCCGGGCGCCTGGGGAAGACCAGGCTGGAGCCAGGCTTCTACCTCTACACGGGCTCCGGCTTAGGAAAAGGAGCCTTAGGGCTGAGGGGGCGTGTGAAAAGGCATCTAGGGGCCAGGAAGAGGACCTTCTGGCACATAGATTATTTGCTGGGCCAGCCCCAGGCCTCCGTGGCGGCCGTGGTCGCCTCCCCAAGCCTTAATAAGGAGGAGTGCCGGGTGAACCGCGCCTTGATGGGAGCGCTGAGGGCGGAGGCGCCCGTTAAAGGCTTTGGCTCCTCAGATTGCCGCTCGGGCTGCCCAGCCCACTTGCTATACGTGGGCCTTGATGACCCGACGGGGCGCGTGGCAGCCGCTTACGCCGGGTTAGGCTTGAGGCCCGTGGTCCTGAGGCTTAGGCGCGAGCTGGAACAGGGGAGCGGGTGATGTCGGGCGAGGTCAGGATAAGGAAGGCCACACTCAGAGACGTGAGGCGTATGGCGGAGCTAGAGCAGACCTGTTTCAAGGACGGCTATCCCGAGGCGCTCCTAGCTTTCTTCATCACGAGCCCGAGGCACGTGGCTCTGGTGGCTGAGATCGGGGGCGTGGTGATAGGCATGGCTGTGGGCGAGCTAGAGCGCAAAGAGCACAAGCTCGTCGGGCACGTCTGGACCATAGAGGTTCTGCCGCCTTACAGGAACAGGGGCATAGGGAGACGCCTCCTAGAGGCACTGGAAAGCGAGCTGAAGGCCAGGGGCGCCGTGGAGTGCTACCTAGAGGTCAGGACGGATAACAAGCCAGCCTTACACCTCTACGAGAAGCTGGGCTATGAGCGCTTAGGCGTCCTACGCGATTACTACGGGCGGGGGAGAGATGGTTACTTCATGCGGAAGTGGTTAAGGCTAGATGAGAGCGGCTAACCCGCGATAATACATGGGAAATACGGCTTCTCGGTAAGCTATATAAATGCATTGGGCCCACCTATGAGTGGGCCCAGGAATGGCGGGACATGGCATATACTACTACTTGATCCCACCACATCTGAGTCTCTCCAGGAAACTCGATGCAAGACAGGATATTGATGAAGACAAGAAGCTCTTCATCACTATAAGAGACGATGAAGCTGCTGACCCGAAGTTCTCGGGTGGCAAGGGGGCTGGCGTGGCTAAGCTGTACAAGGCTATCGCCGACCTAAGGGCCATGGGGTTGCCCGTCGACGTCCCGTTCGCCGTCTTCCTGGTCCCCTCGTTCATAAGGAAGCTGTTGTCCTCCGACCCGCGTGTGCTCGAGAAGGTAAAGGAGCTAGAGGGCGCCTTAGCGAGGGGCGAGGAAGTCGGCAGCCTGTTGGCCGAGATAAGGCGCCTCATAATGGGCTTGAAGTTTCCGCCAGAACTGGAAAAGGCCTTGGATAAAGCTTTAGAGTTGCTGAGAGAAGAGGGCCTCAAAGCCGGGAAAGAAGAGCCCATAAGGATAGCGGTCCGCTCCAGCGGCCTGGCTGAGGACCTGCCTACCGCCTCCTTCGCTGGCCAGTACGAGACCGTGTTAAATGTGAGGATAAACGATAAGGAGGAGGTCAAGAGGGCCATACTGGAGTGCCTGGCGTCTGTCTACGGCGATAGGGTAGCCGATTACCGTCAAAAGCTGAGGGACAGGGGCATAAAGATACCCAGCGAGACAGAAATATGCGCGAGAGGGCTGTTCTCCATCATACTCCAGCTCATGGTGGATTCCGAGTGGTCGGGCGTGGGCTTCTCCATAGAGACCGAGTCGGGCAACCCGAACGTCTTCAAGTCCACAGCCTGGCTGGGCCTGGGCGAGGTAGGCGTCCGGGGAGAGGTGCCGACAGCCGAAATATACGCGGCCAAGAAAACGGACAGGAAGTTCGTGGAGATCTTCGGCAAGAAGATACCGAGTTCTGTGGTCTGCCTGGGCGTGAACCCGCCCCCCAAGCCCCAGCTGGAGAAGATGATCTGGGACCCGGAGACGGGCAGGAACGTGATGGTGAAGATAGACGAGCCCATCAACCCCAGGATAACAGATGATGCCCAGGCCTTACTCATCTCCCTGACCGTGGAACACCTAGAGCGCGTGATAGGGAAGGGCCAGCCGGTGGACGTAGAGTTCGCCTGGGAGAAAGGGCGCCTTTACCTGCTCCAGGTCAGGCCGGAGACCGTCCACGCGGCCAAGAGCAAGGCCGTGATAGAGACCTACGTGCTAGAGGAGAAGCCGCCTAAGGGCGCCTTACTGGGCACGGGCTTGAACGTGGGCACGAAGATAGCCAGTGGACCCCTCCTGCCCTTAGATTTCGGGGACCTGCCCACCGAGGAGCTAGCGGAGCGTATAGGCCTCCTGAGGCGCATACTGACCAAGATGGCCGGCGAGTTGGGCATCAAGCCCACGCTCTACACGAAGATCACCAGTCCTCCCTGGGAACCCGTGATGAAGAGGGACTTGGTATCGGGCATCATCACGGAGCTGGGCAACCGCACCAGCCACCCTGCTATCATAAGCCGCGAGGAAGGGCTTGCCTGCAGCGTGGGCACGAAAGGCCTCTCAGATCGCTTAAACGAGCTAGCGGATAGGTATTGGGGCACGGCCTGCACGAAATGCGGTTTCTGCGCCGTGGGCGAGGTAGGGAGGGACCCGCCGCCCGAGACCTGCCCTGAGTGCGGGGGCGAGCTCTTCATGGTAGTGGCTAAGGAGCCCGTCACGTTGGACTGCACTAAGGGCGAGGCTAGGATATACAAGGGCGCCCTGAAGTTCAGGGTTGATGTCCGGGAGCTACGTGAGGTGCCGAGGCCGAGGACAAAGATAGCCGTGAACTGCGGCTCCCCCATGGAGGCCCTCCATGTATCGCTCCTGCCGGGCGTGAGCAAGGTGGGCCTGGCCAGGGAGGAATTCATAGCGGCTTGGATACAGGTCCACCCCATGTTCTGCGTTGAGGCTAGCAAGGTGAAGCGCGAGGGCGGCTTCCTAGCGCCCGAAGTAGAAGAGCTCTTCCCGCCTGGCGCTGATCCAAGGGAAGAGTGGATTTATAGGCTGACGCTCGGCATGGGCCTCATAGCCGCTTCCTTCTACCCAAGGGAGGTCATACTTCGTTTCTCAGACTTCAAGACCAACGAGTACGCTACCCTGGTGGGCGCCGTTTATTACGAGCTGAGGTGCCCGAAGTGCGGCAGGGGACTGGCCCTTAAGGCGCACGAGACCTGCCCGCGATGCGGCTTGCCCGTCGAGGCCAAGAAAGTAGAGCTAGAGCCTAAGGAAGCCAATCCCATGATGGGCTGGCGGGGCGTATCGCGTTATCTAGACCCGCGCTTCAGGGAGGCCTTCATGATGGAAGTAGAAGCCATGCTGAGGTGCCACAAGAAGGGCCTCACGAACCTCGTGCCCATGTTCCCCTTCGTCAGGCACCCGGAGGAAGCCAAGCAGGTCACGGAGCTAGTACGCGAGGCCTTCGAGCGCGAGGGCCTCAAGCCCCCAAAGATGATCTTCATGGCCGAAGTACCGAGCATAGGCTTCGTGCCTTACCTCTTCAACCCCTGGTGCGATGGCTATTCCTTCGGCACGAACGACTACACGCAGCTCATCACCGGCACGGACCGTGATTCGCCTTTCCTTCCCTTCAACGAGGATATCCCCGCCGTGCGCATGGCCATCGCCACCGTGGCCGATTCGGCCCACATGGAGAATTATCAGAAGTACGGTATCTTAGGGCCAGCCGAAGGCCGAGCGAGCACGGGCGAGGGCTATCCTAAGGAGCTAGGCGTCTGCGGACAGGCGCCCAGCGACTTGCCTGGCTTCCTGAAGTTCCTAGCCGTTTACCTAGATTACGTAAGCGTGAACCCCGACGCCGTCATGAGGACGTTGGAGGAGTTGGTGAAGGCGGAGGAAGAGCTACGCCAGCTCTGCGAGCGCTGCGGCAGGGACCCGAAGAAGATAGCGCTCGAGCTCTCCAAGGAATTTGACCTCTGGGACCCCTTCGGCCGCGGCGAGCCAGGCGTGAGCGAGTTCAGGGCGCGCTGGCTGATGGCCAAGTTAGGCATAGAACCAGCCGAGGACAACTGAAGCCAGCTCCCCGTTATAATTATATATGGCTCCTGCCGTCTTCTTCCTGAGGTGGCGGGGACGCTCAACCGCCTAAAGCGGGCTTTAAGGGAGTTCGTCTTCGGCGCCACAGTCTACGACATGGCTAAGACTTTCGCCGACCTCATAAAGCACAATACCTTCGCCATCATGACAGTGGTCTTTGGGGATATGCTCGGTTATCCCGTGCCCTGCTATTACAGGCTGAAGCTCCTGCCGCTCGTCCTCACCCGGCTGGAGGCCTGGAAGACGTTCATGCTCAGGGAGAGGGACATAACCGAGAGGCTAAGGGGATGATCGTGGAAAAGGCTTTAAGGACTGTAACCTCCAATTATATGCGAGGTGGGTACATGGCTAAGGAGGCGAAGCCAGCCGAGACAGCTGGGAAGAAGGGCGGCGGCATCAAGAGGGCGTTAAAAGAGCTTGTCTACGGCATGGCCGTCCATGATATGGTCCGCTACGCCCTGAAGACGCGCATGTACCTAGAGCACCTCTTCATGCTCATAACGCTCGGCGATATGCTAGGTATCCCCCTCTTGCCGCCTTACTACTCCCTGCGCTTGCTGCCCTACGCCGTGCCGAACATAACTACTTGGAAGCGGAGGCTGTTCAGGGAGAGGGATTTCACGGACGCCCTCTACTGAGCGCCCACGGGGCCGCATGACCGATAAGGAGGTGGTGAGCCCTGCCCGAGACGATGAGGGAGTTCTTCGAGAGGAGGCCGGAGCTCAAGTGCATCATCTACGCTGGCAAGGGCGGCCTAGGCAAGACCACGTGTAGCGCGGCCACGGCCTACTGGTTGGCCATAGAGAAGGGCAAGAAATGCCTCTGCTTCAGCACTGACCCACAGGCCTCGCTGAGCGATATCTTCGAGCGCGATATCTTTGGCAAGGGTGTCCAGTCTTTCGGGCCAGGCCTCTACGTGCTCGAGATAGACGCGGACAAGCGCATAGCCGAGTACCAGG
The DNA here is from genome assembly GCA_964638535.1 of uncultured Candidatus Bathyarchaeia archaeon. Lineage (GTDB taxonomy): Archaea > Thermoproteota > Bathyarchaeia > EX4484-135 > EX4484-135 > EX4484-135. Next base: position 33,094 of record CAZWYW010000007.1, read on the forward strand.
AGGAGATAAGGCGTAGGATAAAGGAGATGTACGGCATGGACCAGATACCCAAGGAGATAGACGAGTATATCAAGTCCGCGGCCGCCGAGCCAGCCATGCACGAGTCCGCCACCTACGATGCCATGGCGGAGCTCCTGGCCAAGGGCGAGTATGACTACTATATCTTTGACATGCCGCCCTTCGGCCACGGCATCCGCATGGTGAGCATGGCCTTCATCTTGGATGCCTGGATAGATAAGATAACGGAAGCCAGGAAGGAAGCCCAGAAGTACCGGGAGGCCATAGAGCTCCTCAGAGGCTCCGTGGAGCTTGAGCGCGAGGACATGATGCTCAGGGAGCTGACGGAGATAAAGGAGAAACTGGACTTCTTCAGGGACATCCTCACGGACGAGAAGCGCTCTGCCTTCTTCATGGTCATCGTGCCGGAGAAGATGGCTATACTGGACACAGAGCGCGCGCTGGATATGTTCGCTAAGTTGGACATGAAGCTGAGCGGCATCATCATAAACATGGTCTACCCCGTGGACCTGCTGAAGAGGCCAGATGTAGGGCCTTACCTACGCCACCGCATAGAGATGCAGCAGAAGTACATGGACATCATCTGGGATAAGTTTGAGGAGTACATACGCGCCGTGCTGCCCATGTATGACCGGGAGCCCAAGGGCCTGGAGATGATAGCCCGCGTAGCTAAGGACCTGTTCGGCTGGAGCCCCGAGGGGGAGGTGTGGTGGCGTGCTGGGTGAGAGGTTACGCTTCGTAGATTTCATACGCTCTAAGCCCGACCTGAAGTTCCTCTTCACCGGTGGCAAGGGAGGCGTAGGCAAGACGGTCGCAGCCGCTGGCATGGCCTATTACTTCGCCACCCAGGGCCAGAAAGTGCTCCTCGTATCGCTTAACCCCGTCCACTCGTTATCGAGCGTCTTCGGCCAGGACCTCTGGGGCGGCCAGATAAAGCCTGTGGAGGGCGTGGAGAACCTCTGGGCCTGTGAGGTAGACATAAGCGATGTGATAGAGCGTTACAGGACGCAGATAGGCAGCAGGCTCCGCGAGTTCTTCAAGTGGGCCGACATACCGATTGACCCGGAGCCCTTCATAGACATCGCCACCACCAACCCGGCCTTCGAGGAATCCGCCATGTTCGACAAGATGGTGGACATCATGCTCGAGCAGGGGCCGAACTACGACAAGATAGTGTTCGATTGCGCCGCCGTGGCCAACGCCATAAGGCTGATAGGCCTGAGCAAGATCTACACGCTCTGGCTCCAGAGGATGATAGAGAGCCGTAAGGAGGCCCTCTCACTCCGCGTGAAGCTGAGCTTCAGGAAGGAGAAGGTGATGGAAGAGATAAAGAAGGATCCACTGATGGCGGACCTCATAGCCATGGATAAGCGCATAAGGGCCGCTAAACAGCTCCTCACGGACCCGGAGCGCACGGCCTTCTTCTTCGTGACCCTCCCGCTCGCCTTGCCCATCTCGGTCGTGAAGCGCTTCATACGCATGGTGCAGGCCTTCGACATCCCGATCGGCGGCGTCATAGTGAACTGCGTGATACCCAAGAGCGTGGTGGAGCGGGGGGAGCGCTCCGAGTATATGATGAACAAGCTGAACGAGCAGGAAGGCTACTTAGCCATCATAGAGCGCGACCTAGGGCCGCTAGTGAGGGCCTACATACCGCTCTTCGAGACGGAAGTCGCCGGCGTGAACATGATAGCTAAGGTAGCAGATGCACTGATCTCGGGCGAGATGCCAGAGTGAAAAAAAAGTGAGACTGCTTTTTACCCTTTTATTCCTCGGCTGCCTCAGGCGGGGCCTTCTTGAAGCGCATGTAAGAGCGGAGGCCGTCATAGGTCACGAGGAGGCCGAGGATTATCAGCACGATGCCGAAGAGGAAGAAGATGACGTTTAACGCCATCGCGACGCCCCACCACTCGGGCTTGGCCAGTATGCCTTTGGCTATCGGCTTGCCGGCCATGATGGCCTTCAGGAAAACGAAGAACGTCTCCCATATCAGAGCGCCCTCACAGGTCACTATCATGAACACAGCCGGGGCCATGTTGAATATCGTGGGCTTCTTCACCTTAGCCAGGTAGATGCTCGCCAACAGGAGGGCTAGGCCAGCTAAGAGCTGATTAGAGCCGCCGAAGAGCAACCACAGGTTGATCCAGGCGCCCGTATAAGCGAAGATACCGCCTATGAGCAAGCAGATGGCAGAGGCCACGTACTTGTTGCCTATCCAGGCCCTCAGCACTGGCCTAGCAGCCGTGGCCTCGCCCATGGCGAGCCTGAAGAACCTAACGACCATCTGCTCCACCGTGATAGCGTATAACTCCAAGAAGGCGCCGAAGAAGGCGATAAGGTAGACGTTCTCCGGCGTGGTCAGGAACATGGGGGCCGTGAGCTTACAGGCGCCGGCCACGAAGCAGCCCCATTTCGTCACGTACTTGCCTACCTCAGCGGGCGTGAGCACCATGTAGGCAGCCAGAGCCGAGAGGGCCAGGAGGCCCTCCATGAGCATCGCGCCAGCGCCCACGGGCAGGGCATCGGTCTCCACGTCCAGCTGCCTAGCGGAGCCGCTGGAGCCCACCAGGCTGTGCCAACCAGAGATAGCGCCACAGGCGATGGAGACCATCAGGATGGGCCACACAGGCCCTACCTTGGCGTTATAGATGCCCGGTATATCGCCCGCGAAGGCCGGCTGCTGGATGGCCACGCCCGTGGCAGGCGAGATGAAGGCGGCCAAGATGATGAGTATCACGCCAGCCGTGCACGGCCAGAAGGCCGCGTAGTTCACGGGCTGCGTCCACCAGATGATGGGCGTGACGGCGCCTATGAAGCATATTATGGCCGTGATAAGCATGCCCAGCCAGAGGTAATCAGGATAGGGCATGAGCTTGGGCGCCACGGCCTGGGTGTAGCCGCCAGCCCAGATGCCTATACAGATTATTATGATACCTAAGATAGTGGCGTAAGTAATGGGCACCCTCATCCTATACATTAAGAAGCCCATTATGAGACCGGCTATGATGGTGAATATGGTCACTGTCAGCGAGCCAGGCCAGAGGCAGAAGAACATGCCACACAGCAGCACGAAGACGCTGGTAATCAGGATCAGGTAGAAGATCAGGAAGCCGATGAGGGCCGTGCGTGCGCGTGGGCTGATGAGCTCGTAGGTCAGCGGCCCCATGGTCCTGCCCTCGTTGCGCACGGACATGAAGAGGGCGCTGTAATCGTGAATCCAGCCTATGAAGAAGTTGCCGATGAGCAGCCATATCAGGGCCGGGAAGAAGCCGAAGCTGAGCCCTATGAATGGGCCTAAGATCGGGCCTAAAGCGGCGATGCCCTTGAACTGGAAGCCGAAGAGCACGTACTTGCTGGTGGGGAAGAACTCTATGCCGTCCATGTACATGTGCGCTGGCGTGGCGCGCTTAGGATCTGGTTCCCAGATGTTCTTGTCGTACCACTTAGCGTACCAGAAGTAAGCTAGGCCGTAGACGATGACGCCCGCCAGTACGAAGTATAGCGGGTACCACTCTGCCATAGACCCGACCTCCGGGCTGGTTCTGTTTAACTCAAGATTTAAGACTTACGAGAAGACACACTAGGACGTGCCATGCAGTTAAGCTGGGAGTTCTCAGTCATAGTGGGCCTCGCGGTTCTGTTCATGGCCTTTTACGCCTTCGGCTCCATCTGGAATAAGAAGATACAGCGCTCCTTCTGGAGAGCGCTGAGGGAGGAACTTAAGCGCTATTCCAGGCGCGTAAGTTACAAGAGCTTTGGTTCATCGGGCTTCAAAGTGGGCTTCAAGCTCCCCTCAGGTCCGCTCACGAAAGTGGAAATATCGCTCGTACTGTTGGCTAGGGAGATGCCCCTCTACCTCTTGGCCGCTTACGCAGCGGGCCGGAGGGATAGGATGCTCGTGAAGGCCAACGTGGCCGGGAAACCGGACTTCTACCTAGAGGCACTCAGTAAGTGGACGCGCCTAAGCAGGGAAGTAAAGCTAAAGGCCGGGGAGTTCAAGCCCGTGAAGATCGGTGGCCTAGCGAAGTACATGAAGGTGTTGACCACAAACCCCGAGAAAGCCCGAGAAATCCTATCAGGACGTGTTTTTGATTACCTCATGGCTCTTAAGGACTGCTTAGAGAGGTTCTCCATTTCCAAGGCACCCCCGCACGTGATGATAGTGTGCCGCCGCGATGAAAGCAAGATAGGGGAGGCCCTCGGGCTATTGGAGAGCGCGGCCGAAGCCCTGGTCGGGCCAGCCGGGGAAGAAGGCCGAGGGACTACCCGTGGCAGGAGAGGGAGGAGATAATGAGGACCAGCGTCTTGGCGTCCTCTAAGAGCTTAGGGCCTCCCATGACCTCTATCCAGAGGAGCCTGCGCGTCTTATCGCAGAAGAAAGCCATCTCTATTAGGTACTTGGTCCTCTCGCGACCAAATATCGGTTTCTCTCGGCTGATGAGGACCATATAAGATGCCTCGTGGCCGGAGACTGTCACAATGCCCTTCTCCACCACCTTGGAGCCTGATTTCTCTTCTAGCTTCCTGAATCTCTTCACCAGGAATTTCTCAGCATCCGATGCCTTGCTGAAGACCCGGGTCTCCACCTTCAGGAGGTAAGTGCTTTCCTCGACCTCCTCGTTGACTAAGAGGGCCTTCAGCCTGCCCTTGACGACCCACCTGAAGCCGCCCCTTGGGCTCTGGGCACCTAATAAATCGCATTCAGGTGGCTCTGGCACCATCCTTAAAGCCCAGGGTTCAGGAAGTTTTAGGAAGGCAAAAGCGCCCACGCCGAACAGGGGGCTGTAGCTGGCCAAGAAGCCGGTGCGCTCTTCTCCCTCGCTCAAACTCATGCCACCACCCTTAGCTCGACCACGGGCCAGTTAAGCAATTCGGGAGGACGGGGCCTATTTTTAAAGGCCGGTAGGACCGGGGGACTGGGGCCTGGCATGGCTAGGATATACGCGCTGTTCGTGGTGAATATGGAGGGCATCGCGCTATTCTCGCGTAACCTAGCGCCCGAGAAAGTACATCCAGATTTGGTGACGAGCTTCCTCACAGCTATAAGGGAGTTAGTGAAGGAAATATCGCCTAGCTCGGAACCAGCCCTGAGGACCATAGAGGCCAGGGGCTTCACCATCATAACCGAGACTGGCGAGAAGGTCCTGGGCGCCCTCCTCTTGGACAGAGAAGACCCGCTGGCTAGGGAGTGCTTGAGGGTCATGGTGAAGGAGTTCGAGCGGCGCTTCGGCCACATGCTAGATACGTGGGACGGCGACATAACGCTCTTCGAGCCCTTTGGCGAGATTTGCGATAAAGTGCTCTCCGTAATCGCCTTGGCCTCCTACCACGTGCCTAAGCTCGGGGGCTGGGCTGAGGGCGATATCAGGGTGCCGAGGGACCTCTGGGCCGTGATGAGGCACGTAGATGGCCGGAAGACGGTGGCTGAGATAGCGCGCGAGGCGGGCCTTAGCCTGAGGGAGGCCATCGACAGAGTGAAGAAGTTAGCTGAGCTAGGGCTCGTGGAGGTAGATGTACACGAGCCCGTGAGGCTCGTCATTAAAGCTTATGAGGAGGTACTAACGGGATACCTACGCCTCCTGAGGGAGCTAGTGGGCTACGATATCGCGACCAAGTTAGTGGAAGAAGCTCTCGAAGCCTGGGGACATGGCTGGCTGGCTTACGACGATGTGTTATCGGCCCGCGACGCGGATAGGCTAGCCTGGCTCTACCAGCCTAAGGAGGTAGCCGAGATGTGTGAAGGCCTCCTGAGCCTATTGGGCCAGAAGGCCAGGCCTCTCCTAGGCGATCTGGTAGGCGCTTTAAGGGCGCTGGCGAGCAAGAAGTTAGCTAAATATAGGGGGGACCTCGAGAGGTTCGAGGCCATCGGGGGATGACCGCATGTTGTTCGAGTTATTGGCGGACCTCATCCTGGCCAGCATTTACTTAGTAGCCTGTTGTGCCTCGTTAGCCGTGAGAGCTAAACTCTCGGGGAGCTTAGCAGCCAAGAGGTTCTCTGCCATGGGCGTGGGCTGGCTCATAGGCACGGTGTTGCTCGGGGCCAAGGTAGCCCTTATCAAGGTACCGTTGGCCAGGGAATACTTGAAGCCCTCTCTCGCCTTCCTCATCGTCCAGGTGCTCGGCCTCTTGGCCGTGCAGCTCCCGGCGGTCGTAGCAGCCATAGCCCTCATCAGCTTAGCTATGCTTTATGCGCGCTACTCCTGACCGAAAATATATCCTCTGCCAACATGCGGAAAGCCTCCTCCACGTTCTCGCCTGTTTTGGCCGATGTCTCTACGAACCTCACCGGTAGGCTAAATCTCTTGGCTAGCTCCTCGCACATCCTGATGCCTTCCTCTGTGCCCACGCAGCCCTCACAGCTCCCCCTCAGGTCTATCTTGTTCCCTATCAATACGACAGCCACATCTGCCCGGCCGCAGTTCTTAACGAATTCCTCCATCCAAGAGGGAGCGTTCTCAAGCGTCTCCCTCCTCGTTATGTCGTAAACGAGCAAGGCGCCCCTAGCGCCCCTGTAGAACTCCTCTCTCACCTTCTTGAAGTGGGGTTGGCCGGCTAGGTCCCAAATCACGAACTTAACGCGCTTCCCGCCTACCTCTAGCGTCTTAGCCGCGAAATCGGCCCCTATGGTCATTATGTAAGTGGCCTTGAAGGTCTCGCCCATGAAGCGCTTCCTGAGCGTGGTCTTCCCCACGCCTCCATCGCCCATCAGCACTATTTTGAACACGTACATGGCCTAGCCCGTCCGCCCTCGCTCTACGCCCCCAGGGCCTTCTTAAACATGAGCGTTACCGGCCCAGAGTCGCCGACCACGCGATGAGAAGCTAGAAGTTTATATCCCGGGGCGGCCTCCCGCCTGGCACCAGGAGGGCGAGCGAGGTGGCGAGGGGCTTCGACCCTTACGCAGTGATAAAGTACCCCGTGATGACGGAGAAGACCATGCGCATGGTGGAGGAGGAGAATAAGCTGGTGTTCATAGTAGATCGTAGGGCCAACAAGCGCGCCATCAGGAGGGCCGTGGAAGAGCTCTTCGATGTCGAGGTCGAGAAGGTGTGGACGCTTATAACGCCCGGGGGTGAGAAGAAAGCCATAGTGAAGTTGAGGCCCAAGTACAAGGCAGCCGATGTGGCCATGAGGTTGGGCATCCTGTGAACATGTTAGAGGGAGCGTTTTTATAACCCCGGCAACACGCATGGGCCGAGCGAGGGAGCAGCGATGGGCAAGCGTATCCTGGTCCAACGCAGGGGACGTGGCAGCCCTACGTTCAGGGCTAACACGCATAAGAGGGTAGCACCAGCTAGGTACCCGCCTCTCGACGGCGGGCAGGCTACCCTGAAGGGCTTAGTGGTAGAGTTGGTCCACGACCCAGGCCGTGGTGCCCCCCTAGCCCTGATAGAATTAGAGGATGGCCGTGAGTTCTATACGGTCGCGGTAGAGGGCATGTATGAGGGCCAGATAATCGAGTACGGCCCCGGCGCCACCAATGCTATAGGCAATATAGCGCCCGTGAGCTCCATCCCGGAGGGCACCCTGATATGCAATCTCGAGCTGAGGCCAGGTGATGGCGGCAAGCTGGCTAGATCCTCGGGCGCTTACGCCACTGTGTTAGCTCACACACACGAGGGGACCATGGTGAAGCTCCCCTCTGGCCGCACCAAGCTCGTCAAGGACGCCTGTAGGGCCACTATAGGCGTGGTAGCAGCTGGCGGGCGTATAGAGAAGCCCTTCCTCAAGGCCGGCAAGAAGTTCCACTGGATGAGAGCTAAGGGCCACAAGTACCCACGCGTCCGCGGCGTGGCCATGAACGCTTGCTCCCACCCGTTCGGCGGCGGCAGGCACCAGCACCCCGGCAAACCCACGACCGTCTCCAGGCACGCGCCACCGGGCCGGAAGGTAGGCCACATAGCCGCCCGGATGACGGGCCGGAAGGAGAAGAAGACGGTAAGGCGTGGCAGGCGCTAGGGAGCAGCCGCACGTTTTCGGGCCTTAATAGATTCATGAAAGCCCCTGGGGTAACGTTCTATTATCGTGTGCTTACCCTGATGCTGTTAGGCCTAGTGCTGCCGGCATAAAAGCTAATAAAGGGCCGTGTGGGAAGGAGCCCGTCGGGGCGAGCTAGAATGCCTAAGCAATTCACCTACAAGGGCTACACGCTGGAGGAGCTCCAGAAGATGCCCATGGACGAGTTCATCAAGCTCCTGCCGGCGCGCCAGAGGCGTAGCTTACTCAGGGGTCTAACCGAGGCCCAACGTATCCTCTTAGAGAAGGTCCGTAAGGCGAAGAAGGCCATGAAGGAGGGCAAGAAGGTCGTGATAAAGACGCATGTGAGGGACATGATAATCCTGCCCGAGATGGTGGGCTTGACCATCCACGTCTATAACGGTCGTGAGTTCGTGCCCGTGGAGATAAAGCCCGAGATGATAGGCCATTACCTGGGCGAGTTCGCTATCACCTGCAAGCCCGTGAAGCACGGCGCGCCCGGCGTAGGTGCTTCTAGATCCTCTATGTACGTGCCCCTGAAGTAAGGCCGCGGGCCGGGGGCGCCATGGGCCTGCCCGCCCGCCTTACTGCCTTCTGCTTGTTAGCCCTACTCGTGCTCTTACAGCCAACTATACAAGCGCGAGCCTCAGGGGCCGTTACCCTCTTCAAGACGGATCTCGTGTACGCTTACAGCATCAACATCACTTACACGAACCTCGGGCCCACGCCCTGGCGGCTCTCAGACCTCGACGTGGCCTTCGGCCTCTTCATCAATAACTCCTGGCAGGAGGTAAGGCTGATCTGGACCTCGAGTCCCGTGGAGGAGATTGTAGAGGACGAGGATGGGAACCTCTGGGCCGTACTAGATGTGCCGGATCGGGTGTTGGAGCCCGGGGAGGCGCTGACCCTCTCAGCTAAATACGAGATAGTATCTAGGCCCAGGGAGGCGCCTGAGGTAAGCGTGAGTGCCTCCGGGAGCCTGAGCGATATATCAGCGGACCTGAGGGCCTGTTATTGCGGCAGGGCCGCCTGCTGGCCCACGGGTAATAGGGAGCTAAGATCACTGGCCCTCAGCCTGGCCGCCAACCATACGAATGTCTTGGAGATAGTAGCGGCCTTCATATCTTGGATATACGAGCATATAAGGTATAGCTCCCTGGACGTGCCTCGTTACCCCAACGAAACTTACGCGGGTCGGGCCGGCGACTGTGATGACCAGGCCAACCTCTTGATAACGCTCTGCAGGATAGTGGGCATACCGGCTTACCTCCAGATAGGCTGCATCTACCTGCCCAGCCCTGCCCCCTCGCGCTCTAAGGCCTGGGGAGGCCATTACGAGGCGTGGATCAAGTCTGTGGGCTGGCACGGCTGGGCCGTGGTGTACGTGCCGCCGTGGGGTTGGTTGCCCGTCGACTTAACGATGTCCTTAGGCTCAGCTGAGGACCCGCTAAGCGCTCTGACCACGGCTGTGATATGGTCCCAGCACACCATTCTGGCCAGGGAGATAAGGAACACGGATTACGTTGGCCTGACCAGGGCCGCCAAGAAGCGCGTGATGAACTCGGGCCTCTACATCAGGGAGGAAGAGGCCTTAGAGCTCGTTGAGGAAGTGGTCAGGCCGGAGTACGTCGCCCAGGCGGTCAAGGTGATTGCCCCTTACCTGGCCTTGACCATGGCGGTGTTAGCCATCACGGCGCTGGCGGTGGGGTTGGTGTTGGTGAGGAGGAAGCACGAGCACCAGTATTACTACCCGGGCTACCCGGCCCTCGGTAGCACGCCGATCCAGGTCGCGAAAGCCTAGAGAGCGCCGAACTCCTCATACCACTCGTAGTAGAGCCTCACCATGTTGGGCTTCACGCTCGGCCTCCGGCGCCTTATGGCTCTTATGAAGTCGTCCCTAGCCACGGGCCTAGGCTTAGTGCCGGGCTTAAGCGCCCTCCCGCTCTCGAAGAGTTCTCTCACGGTCGAGTAATACGCGTCTAAGCAGATGTCCTTGATGTCGTTGCCCGTGTAGCCCTCCGTCATGTGGGCTAACTCCTCGAAGTTAACGTCCGCGTCCAAGCGGATGCCGCGCGTGTAGAGCCTGAATAAGCCCACACGGGCTTCAAAGTTCGGAGGAGGCACGAGGATGCGCTTCTGGAAGCGCCTTATGAAAGGCCAATCCAGGTTCCAGGGCTTATTCGTAGCCCCTATGACGTAAACGTGTAACTTCTGCGATTTATCGTTGATGCCGTCCATCTCGCGTAAGAACTGGTTGCGGACGCGTACCTCGCCGCCTACCTCGTTGTTATAAGTCCCGAAGAGCGAGTCCACTTCATCTATGAATATTATGGCCGGCTTACCGGATCTGGCCGTCTCCCTGGCCTTAGAGAAAAGCCTGGCCACGTTCTTCTCCGCCTCGCCTAACCACTTATTCATTATGTCAGCACCAGATACCTCTATGAATTCCGCATCTATCTCGTGCGCCACGGCGCTGGCCAAGAGTGTCTTGCCACAACCGGGCGGGCCGAAGAGGAGTATGCCGCGCGGCCAGCCGTGGGGGAAAAGGTCAGGCCTCAGCACAGGGTAGACTATGGCCTCTTTTATGGCCCTCTTGGCTTCTTCTAAGTCCACTATATCATCCCAGCCGATACCGGGCTTCTTCTCCTTCTCGCGCCTGAACCCGTAGGCCTGGGAAAGCTCCGCCTGCTTTTCCTCTTGGCGTCCCTGGGAAGAAGGCTTAATGCTCTCTACAAATACCTCGGGGCCGGGGGGCTCCTTAAGCTTCCTCAACTCCTTAACGCGGCGCTTGTAGGCCCTCAGGCGGGCCTCGTAGACGCGGCTTAAGCTAGAGCTAGCCCCCATTCTCACCAACTTTTCCAAGGCGATGATGGCCCTAAGGTACATCTTTATGGCCTGGTCCACGTGCCCCTGCTTGTCAAGCTCGACAGCCCTGGACGCGTAAGAAGCCGCTATCCTCTCTAGGTCCTTAACCAACAAGGCCCCTCACCACCCCCTGACCTTTATCATCCCCTTGGCCTCGAGCTTCCTCAGGGCCTCGCGGACGTCTTCTTCGGGGAGCCCTAGCTCCTTAGCACAACGAGCAAGGTTCAGCTTCCCGCCCTCCCTCAAGCGGTCACATATGTACCTGTAGACTAGGTCTTCCACGTCCTTACGCTCGGCGTCCTCATAATTCGGGCCTTCTAGCGATATAGCCACGGGCTCCGGCAGGCTGGATCGGCTAACCTCGCGGCCTGAGGGCGGGCTGGGCAGCTCCTTGCTCAGGTCGGCCTCCAGGGCCTTCTCTAATTCCTCTATCACGGGCGAGGAGGCCTCGTTTATGGAGCGGAACCTCTCCATGAGCGAATCTACGGCCAACTCGCTTATATCGGCCATGCTCAGCTTCTCCAACATCTCGTTGACCTGACGCTGGAGCTCCTCCACGTAGTTCGCGACCCAGGGCATGAATTCGCGTACTTTCTTCGCTCTCTCGCGCACCACGGGTATAGAGGGCCCTATGTACTGCCAGGCCATGATGAACTCCCTGCAGCTTATCAACATGACCTTGAGTTGGAGGACGTAGGCCTCTATCCTGTAGGTCAGCTTGAGGGCTGCTCTCACGCCAGCGATGTGGCAGGCGTAAACGGTGGCCTTCAGCTCATCCTTCTCCTGCTCGTAAGCGACCTTGTAGAGTTCTAAGTAATATCGCTCTTTATTCCTCAGGTCCCTTATGACGCGCTTTACCTTGAGCTCTACATCCCTTAAGGCGATTATGAGGGAATTAAGGGCTTCTAAATCATGCCGCGAGAGCTTCGGCATCCCCTTCGACTTCAACGTTTATCGGCCCTCCCTTCCTCTCTCCGTCCCCGGGGCTAGGCCCCGCTTGCCTCTCACCCTCGAGCATGGCCAACAGCTCCCTCTTGGCCTCCAAGAGGCCATCGCGCTCGGCCACCAACTTCTTTAGGTCGGCCATCATTATCTTCATGGACGCCCTGTAGACCTCGTCCGGCACGTTGCCCATCTCGTGCTCGACTTCTAGGCAGGCCATGCCGCGTTGGATGTCCCTTATCTGCTCCACGCACCTATCGCAGGCATCGCCGATCTTCTTCAGCAGGTACCTGGCCTCGGCCTCGAGCAGGCTGAGGGACCTATCTAAGTCCCTATTCATCTCCTCTATAGCGTCTGAGCCCACGCCCTCCTTCAGTCCGAAGAGCAGGGCTTCCTCGTGCTTGAGCAAGGCCAGGCGGCGGCGCAGGGAGCTCACGCGCTTCTTGAGGCTGGAGCGTACTACGACCTCCGAGCCCGCTAGCAGCACGTCCGAGAGCCTGTAGCGCCTAACGCGCCCATCCCCCATCCTGACCAAGAGCCAAGCCATATCGCCTCTGTCGTCGGCTAAGAGGGAGACCACCATGCCGACCTGGCGGCCCCACTCGTCGCGCACCATCTTGCCTATGAGCTCGGCAGGGTTCGCGGGCGTCATCATAGTATCTCACCTCCCGCCTTCTTGGCCCTCTGGCGTAGCCCCGCCTGGCCCAGGAGGTCTGGCTCGGGGAGGTCAGGGAGGCCTAGGTCGGCTTCGTGCTCCACGGATAGCTTGGCCGCTTCCAAGATGTCCCTGGCCTCCTTGCTCTCTAGGGCCACAGGCACGGCAGCCTCGAACACCATATCGGTCTCGCTCATCAGGCCGTCTAACACTTCCTCGACTTGGTAGAGGCTGCTCTCTAGCCCCGGCATGAACTTAGATACCATAGGGCCTACTATCTTCAACATCTTGAACAACGGGCCTAGATGGCTGACGACATCGCCGACCACCAAGACGGCCTTGAGCCTGGCCGCTATCAGCTCGAAGCAGAGCTTCATGAGATGGACTACTCTCTTGTACCTGCCCACGGCCGCTAGGGCGTTCGCGAGAGCCCTAGCCCTGTCCTCCTGGCCCTCCCTCAAAGCGGCCCTTATGTCGTTCTCCAAGGACTTCTGCATACCCTCATAAGTGCTTAGGGTCGCGTTGAGGCGCCTGACGTCTCTCTCCAACATCCTTATGGTTTCCACGAGCTTCTTCCTGAGCTGGGCGTTCCCCCTCACCAACAGCTTGATCCTGTCGGCTAGGCTGGGCTTAACTGGCGTTCCCGCGTCCCACATCTTCGCGAAGGGATGTGGCACTTCCCTCAACACCTCCAGAGGTGGGTAAAACTAACCTCGGGCTGTTGAAAAGGGTGCAACAGTAGTGAGCTATACACGTAGCTCCCATGCAGATAACTTATATCTCGACCCCTCCTTAAGGGGGCCAAATTAGGGCTGTATATAGCCTGGCGAGGGGACCTTTCAACGCTCGTGCCAATTACGCTAATCCCATACCCCTGCGGGCCTTGGGATGGACATGAAGAGGTTCCTAGTGTTCTTGTGCGTGGCGGCGCTAGGCTTTCTGCTCGCCTCCACGGCTTACTTGTTCTTAGAGCCCTTGCTCCCCCTCTTGCCCAAGCTGCTAGGCCAGACCCTGGAGGTCATCACCAGCGGCTGGTTCCTAGCCGGCCTGGCTGGCTCTATTCTGGCCCTGTACCTTCTAGTGCGCTGGGCTCAGTCCGGGGAGTGGTGAGCGAGGCGGCTGCTTCTTTGAGCTTCTCCGCCACGGCCCTAAAGAGGGTACAGCTCGACACGTCTATCACGGGCACCATAAGGCGCTCACGCGTCTCCACCACGCGCTGGTACTCGGGCATGAAGGCGAAACACACCATGGCCCAGTAGAGGCGCCCTTCCTTGATGAGCTCGGCCACTGTCAGCTTCGTGGAGAGCGGCAGCGGGTAGTAAAGAAAAGCCACGCCCTCCGCCCAGTAGATGCCCGTGGGGCGCCCGCCAGCCGCTATGTTCGCGAACCTAGCTAAGTCCTCCACGGATTTAAAGAACAGCGCCTCCTTGATCACCAATTCCTTCACGGGGTCAAGCCTGACCGAGGGGCTCGATTTCCCAGGCTCGTCCTCCACCATACTCAACACCTTAAGGGCCTAGAGGACTCAGCTTAAAACGTTGAATACGGATCACGCGTGATAATCGAATAGCGCTCTCAGGCCCTAAAGCCTCACCTGTAGCTGGTCTGGAAGCGCGCCCTAGCGCCACGACCACCGTACTTCTTCGGCTCCTTACGCCTGGGGTCGCCGGCCAACATGGTGCGGTCATACTCTATGAACTTCTCGCGTATGCTCTCGTCGCCCGTCCAGAGCCAGAGGCCCCTGGCTATAGCCATGCGCACGGCCTCGGCCTGGCCCATGAAGCCTCCCCCGTGCACCGTGACATCTATGTCGAGCTGGCCCCAGACCTCCTTGCCCACGAGGAGAAGGGGCTCCATCATCTTCCACCTGGCTGACTCGGGCATCCAGATCTCTATGGGCACGCCATTGATGCGCACGCGCCCTTTCCCGGCCCTTATCACGGCCCTAGCTATGGCCGTCTTGCGCTTCCCGCTCGTGAGTATTATGCGCCTCTTGGCCGACATGTCCCTCATGCCTCCTCCACCGGCCTCCAGCCTATCTCCTTGGCTAGCTCGCCCACGGTGATGTACGGGCACTTAAGCTTCTCGACCCGCGCCTCGGGGATAGTCTGGGGCTCGGCACCCCTCAGCTCTTCTGGTACACTTATGAAGACCTTGAGGCGTTTCAGCGCTCTCTTGCCCTTTTCCTTATAGCGGGGCAACATGCCTCTTATGGTACGCCACACGATGCGGTCTGGCCTGCGGGGCCAGTAAGGCCCCTTCCTGTAATGGCCTATCTGGAGGCGCTCCTTGTAGCGCCTGATAATGGCCTTCCTCTTGCCCGATATGACGGCCTTCTCCGCGTTCACTATGGCTATGCGCTCGCCCATGAGGAGGCGCTTGGCTACCACGCTGGCCATCCGGCCTAGTATGAGACCCGTGGCGTCTATGACCGTCCAGCCCTCGAGACCCCCGGCCTCCGCGCCGCCCGGCATGGCCCATCACTCCATTATCTTGATCCCTGAGCCCTTGGGGTTCCGCTCCACCAGCTCCCTTATAGATATGCACTCGCCGCCCGCCGCCTCTATCTTCTTGCGAGCCGAGGCCGAGAAGGCGAAAGCAGCCACGCAGACAGGATGATCTATATGCCCGGCCCCCAGCACCTTGCCTGGCACGACCACTACATCGCCTGGCTCGGTGTAGCGGTTTATCCTGCTCACGTTCACCTCGGCCCGCCTGCTCCTGGGCCTAGCTAGGCGCTCGGCCACGTCACGCCATATCTTGGCCCCTAGCTCGCCGTATTTG
>CAZWYW010000008.1:0-47263 GCA_964638535.1 uncultured Candidatus Bathyarchaeia archaeon
CTCTTCACGCGTCCTATCATCCCACACGAGGACTCGGGACCCGGGTCCCGAGTCCCCCATTCTGAGTCCCTCACCAGTACACAGACTAGCACGAGGACTTACAGCTGAGGACATCACTTCTGGCTCTGGCTCAAGAGACCCTTGCAGTCTGGGGGGTATTGGGGGGCAGTGTCCCCCAATCCATGGTGCGGCCGCCGGGATTTGAACCCGGGTTGCGGGCTCGGGAGGCCCGAGTCCTAGACCAGGCTAGACCACGGCCGCCAGGGTGCTGGCGGGCGCGAAGGGATATAAGGGTTTTCCCATGGGGGCACTAGGCTTTAGGCTCCTCGCGGCGGGAGGGCATACGGATCGGCTTTTTGGAGGCTCAGGGGGCCCGGCCTCCAGCCGAGTCCCTTCATGAAATGGGCCTGCTCAGGAGGTTCACGAGACCCCGAGGTAAGGCTCTAAGCGATCTAAAGGCAGGGCGCCTATCCTGAGCACTTTGGGCTCGGGCCCCGTCAGGTCTAAGACGGTCGATGGGATGCCCAGCGGGGCGGGACCACCATCTATGACAAGCCCAACTGCCCCGCCCAATTCCCTCGTTGCTTCTTGAGCTGTCCTCGGGGGCGGGTGCCCGCTCTTGTTCGCGCTCGTGCCGATGAGGAGGCCGCCGCAGGCCCTTATGAGATCAAGGGCGAATTCGTGGCCCGGCACCCGGATGCCCACGGAGGGCGAGCCGCACACGACCACATCGGGCAGCAGGGGCTTCTTGGGCACTACGAGCGTGAGGGGGCCTGGCCAGAAGGCCTTGGCCAGCCTGAGGGCTAATTCGTTTAGCTCGGCTACCCTAGTGGCCTGCTCGATGTCTGAGGCCAAGACAGGTAATGGCTTATCGGCTCCGCGTCCCTTTACCTCGAAGACGTGCCTCACGGCTGTCTCGTTGAGGGGGTCGCAGCCCAGCCCGTAAACCGTGTCGGTGGGGTAAATGATGAGTTCGCCGGCCTTCACGAGTTTAGCCGCCTCCATTAAGGCCTCGGGGCCAGCCCTCAGTACTCTCAATTCCAGCTCCCGGGAGGCCTGGGGCGCTATCTTATAAACGCGAGCTGCCAGGGGCTTGGGGTGTGGCTGCCTTGCCGAGGGCTTACCTTTGGCCCGGCAACATCGCCTGTGCCGAAGGAGCTATCGCGGCTGGCTGTCGCTTCTTCGCCGGTTACCCCATAACTCCCGCTAACGAGATCTCAGAACACATGTCCAAGCGCCTGCCGGAGGTCGGGGGCATCTTCATCCAGATGGAAGACGAGATGGCCAGTCTCGCGGCCGTGATAGGTGCTTCTTGGGCCGGCCTGAAGGCCATGACGGCTACCTCCGGCCCCGGCTTCAGCCTCATGCAGGAACTTATAGGTTACGCCTTTTTCACGGAAACGCCGTGCGTGGTAGTAGATGTCATGCGTGTGGGCCCTTCCACGGGCCAGGCCACCCGCGCGGCCCAGGGGGACCTCATGCAGGCCCGCTGGGGCACACACGGCGATTACTGCGCGGTGGCATTAGTCCCCAACTCGCCCCAGGAGTTCTTCGACCTCACGGCCAAGGCCTTCGACATAGCCGAGCGCCTCCGCACGCCTGTGGTGGTCCTCTCCGACGAGATAATAGCCCACATGCGCGAGAACGTGGTCGTACCGGATGAGGTTTGTGTAGCCGAGCGCCGCAGGCCAGAGGAGGGCGAGGAGAACTTCTTCGGGCCGGACCCCGTACCTCCCATGCCCCGTGTGGGCGATGGCTTCAAAGTGCCTGTGACGGGCTCCACCCACGATGAGAGGGGCGTGCGCTTTACGCGTGACCCGCTCGTGCACAGGCGTCTCATCAACCGCCTCTGGGCCAAGATAAGGGGCGCGGCTCAGGAGCTCTGGGACTGGGAGATGGTGGGCGATGCCGAGGGCCAGCTCGACGTGGCCTTTGTAACACTTGGCTCTGTCTCGCGCTCTGTTGAGGAGGCAATAGGTATCCTCCGCTCCGAGGGCTTAAGGGCCTGCGGCCTCAGGCTTAAGACACTTTGGCCCTTCCCTGAGGAGCCCGTCCGCGAGCTGGCCGCGAGGTCGCGTGTCATCGTAGTCCCGGAGCTTAACATGGGCCAGCTAGTCCTAGAGGTGGAGCGCGTGGCAGCCGGGAGGGCGCGCGTGGTAGGCTTCAGCAAGGTGGGCGGGGGAGAGCTGCCCACGCCCGAGGAGCTGGCGGATTTCGCGCTGGGAGTGGTGAGGGGATGAGCACGGGTAAAGCCGGTTTCTCGGTCAAGAAATACCTGCGCCCCGGCCTGAAGCTGCCCTTCTGCCCCGGCTGCGGCAACTACACCATCATCAATTGTTTCCTGAAGGCCGTCCACGAACTCGGGCACGAGGACCTCTCCGGTTTCGTCTTCTGTAGCGGGATAGGTTGCGCGGCCTGGATTCCATCGCCTTACCTTGACGCTGACAGCATCCACACACCACACGGGAGGGCCATACCCGTCGCTACGGGCGTGAAGCTAGCCAGGCCGGAGCTCAAGATAGTAGTCTTCGGCGGCGATGGCGATATAGCTGGCATAGGCTGTGGCCATTTAGTCCACGCGGCCAGGAGGAACGCGGACCTCACGGTCATCATGGTGAACAACATGGTCTACGGCATGACGGGAGGCCAGGTAGCGCCCACCACGCCCTTAGGCGCCCGCACAACCACCACGCCCCGGGGTTGCTTCGAGAGGCCCCTGGACGTGGCCCGCTTGGTCGCGGCTGCCGGCGCTAACTACTCGGCCAGGTGGACCACGGCCCACAGGAACGAGCTCACGGAGGCCTTCAAGAGGGCCCTGACGGGCCGGGGCTTCAGGTTCGTAGAGGTCGTCAGCCAGTGCCCCACCAACTTCGGTCGTAGAATCGGCAAGCCTGACGCCAAGGCCATGTTGGAGTGGTTCGAGGAGGCTTCGATACCGGTCGAGCAAGCGGAGCGCATGGCGTCCGAGGAACTAATAGGCCGCATAGTAGTAGGAGTGTTCGTGGACCGTGATGAGCCCGGCCTGTTGGACCGCATGAGGGCCGCTTACGGCTAGGATGGCTAGCCCTGAGCCGTGTGCGGGCCACGGGTGTTATTTAACCTACTTGGCCGATCTATGGAGATGACTTAACGCCGTAGCAGGGTCCGAGAACTCTTAAAAGGCCGTTAAGGGAGGCCCCAGCGATGTGAGCTGGGAGAACGCTTGTCACGGGGGAATCGCCTGATTACCGTCAGGTTGAGTACGGCAGCCGATATCACATTAGGGTTCTCCTACGGGCGCTTCGAACGGGGCGCGAGGCTCTACTGTATTAACCTCCTGCTCTTCTTCCAAGACGGCTGTAAGGCCAATTGCCTCTACTGTGGCCAGGCCCGTGATGTAGCGAGAGCAGCTATGTGTAGGACGCTGATACGGGTAGATTGGCCTCTGAGGAAGCTAGACGAGGTACTCGACGCTTACGAGGCCTTCGTGGGCAACGGGACGTTCGCGAGGCCCTATAGGTTCTGTGTGGCCACCATAACGCACCCTAGAGCCGCTAAGGCCGAGGTAGAGGTCATAAGGAGGATCTAAGAGCGCTTCAACATACCGATCTCGGCCCTCATCTCGCCGACCATATTCGATAAGGAGGGCATGGAGGCCCTGAGGGCCGCTGGGGCCGAGCGCATAGGCATCGCGGTGGACTGCGCGACCCCGGAACTCTTCTCCCTACTGAGGGGAAAATTGGCCAGGGGGCCACACCGCTTCGAGCGCTACATGAAGGGGGTGGAGGAAGCCGTCGAGGTGATGGGGAAGGGCAAGGTGGGCGTCCACCTGATCGTGGGCTTAGGCGAGACAGAGCGTGAGGCCGTCGGCCTCATGCAGGCCGTGAAGGACCTGGGCGCCGAGACACATTTGTTCGCGTTATTACCCAGAGGAGGGCTCCGTGCTCGAGAAATGGCCCAGGGTCCCACTGGGGCAGTACAGGCGCATGCAGATAGCCCGCTACCTCATCGATCTCGGCCTCTCCAGGCTAGATGACATGGAGTTTAACGAGTACGGCCAGCTGATCAAGTACGGCCTCGGGGAGGACGAGCTCATGGACGTGGTGCTGTCCGGCGAGCTCTTCATGACCTCGGGCTGCCCGGGCTGTAACAGGCCTTACGCCAACGAGAGGCCTAACGAGGTGCCCCGGAACTACCCATACCCGCCGTCGAGACGCGAGAGCCTGAACGCCTACAGGCAATCCCTGAGGTATCAGAGGCCGCCGAGGAACACGCTTGACCGCCTTAAGAGGTACTTGAGGGCGAGGGGCTATGGATAAGTGGCGCTTGCTCGTCCACGTGGCGCCCGCCAGCTATAACCTAGCCGTGGAAGAGGTCTTGACCAAGAGCGTGGGCAGGGGAAAGGCCCCGCCCACGGTGAGGCTTCTGGTCTTCAGGCCGCCGGCTGGGCTTCGATATCAACAGGCGTATCACGGGCGGTGGGGCCATCATGGGCGAGGAGCAGCCGGGCTGGGAGATATACGTGCCGGAGGACCATCCTCTAGTCCCAGCTGACGTGCTCGAGAGCTTCGAGTTCTTCTCACGCCCCGTCATACGCGTTCTGAACTACCTGGGCATAGAGGAGGCTAAGTTCAGGCCCAAGAACGACATAGAAGTGAAGGGCCGCAAGATATCCGGCATGGGGCAGTACCGGGAGGCCGGCGGCGTCCAACACGTAGGCACCATCCTGCTCGACCTAGATGTCCGTCTCATGTTAAGGTTGCTTAAGCTTCCCATCGAGAAGTTAAGCGATAAAGCCGTGAAGAGCTTTGAAGAACGCATAACGACGGTGAAGAAGGAGGTAAGCCGCGTCCCCAGCTTAGAAGAGCTGAAAGAGCTCTTTAAGCGGGGTTCCAAGGAGGTCTACGGCGTAGAATTGGTGGAAGAGGAGCTCACGGCCGAGGAGGCAGCGTCTGTCAAGGAGCTAGAGAAAGAGAGATATGGCACGGACAAATGGGTCTACGGGCTTAGGGCCTGGCAGGGGCCGACGACCGGCCGGAGCGTGGTGAAGACCCCAGCTGGCCTTATCCGCGTCAGCGCGAGGGTGAGGAACTACGTAGTTGAACACATAATGATAACGGGCGATTTCTTCGCTTACCCGCAGCGGGCGATATATAACCTAGAGGCAGCTATAAAATGGTCTCACGTAGATGAGGTGCCAGATATCGTGAGGTCGTTCTTTGAGGAGGGACGCATCTGTATCCCGGGCCTTGACCCAGAGGACCTAGTTGAGGCCATCATGAAGGCCATCAGGAATTAGGGCCAGCCAGCGCCCGGATATCCTTGAAGATGAAGGCGCAGCAGGTGCCTGAGAACCTCGTGTCGAGCCCTAACGCCCTGGCGACTTGAATAGCCTCATCGCTCGGGAAGGCTATGGCGTTGGCGCCCGCCATGATGGCTAGGATGTCCGTCTTGGTCCTGTGGGGTCCCCTGGGCCGGGCGCACCCAAGGACTATCGGTGTCGAGGGCATGAGCGATCTCGCATAGGCCAACATGCTCGCTATCTCCTGGGGGCTCGGCGGGCGGACGTGTTCCATGGGCGTGCCCTCCAGGGGCATTAAGGCTACTATGACCACGGCTGCTGGCCGGTGCCGGGCTATCATCTCCAGCGCCCTGAGCTCGCCCAGGAGCCTGCCGTAGTGGAGGCCGACCACCACATGGGGCACCGAGGGGATGCCTACCTCGCTCGCTACCTCTAGTGTCCTCTCGTAATCCTCTACCCGCCTACGGAGGTGGTAGACCTCGCGTATGGTCTCCTCAGAGCCTATGACGTCAAATAAGACGGCTGAGACACCAGCATCTTTGAGCGCGACAGCCGCCCCCTCATCTAGCAGGCCCGTGTGCACGATCACTTCCATGCCTACCTCGTGCACCACCTTAGCTATGGCGGCCGTGAAACGCCTTAGCGGGACTGAGCCATCTGGGAGGCAACCCCCACTTATCAAGCACCCTCTCACGCCAGCGGCCTTGAGCTTCCTACAAATCCTGACGAGCTGGCTAGGGGAAGTGGCCGGCAGCATGGACCTCAATATCTGGCCCTGGCAGTGGTCGCACTTCAGCGCACAAAATGACCCGGTTACGGAGATAGCGGCGAAAGATGGCTTCTCAGCCCTAAAATACCGGCTTTCATAATGGATGATGCCCGGCGCGTAGAACCAGATCTTCTTCCCGAAGTTCCTCCAGCTGGCCCGCCTAGAGCGCTCTAATAAGCGCCGCAGGCCCTCGCGCGGCAAGCTCAAGCCGCAGGCCTCCGCACCTCCCGGCGCGGCGCATGCTTAAAATTCCGTGGGGCTGCCACCTAGCGGGGCCGGGGTTGAAGGTCGAGATCCGCATAGCGGGCGTGGGCGGCCAGGGGGTAGTCCTGTCCGGCCACATCCTGGCCCTAGGCGCTTTTCACGATGGCAAGTGGGTGATTTGCACCCAGGCTTACAGCGCCCGCGTGAGGGGAGGACCTGTTGAGGCGGACGTGATAATAGCAGAGCGCAGGGTAGCCTTCCCCTTTGTGAGGAAGCCGGATATCCTCGTGGCCCTGGCCGAGCCGGCCTTCAGGTTCGCAGGCCTGCTGCGTGAGGGCGGTTTGCTCCTCACGGATACGTCCCTGGAGCACTTGACCGAGGAAGTCGAGGCTCGTAAGCTAGTGCTGCCCCTGCTCGAGAAGGCCAAGGAGGTAGGCTCGTCCTCTCTATTGAACATGGTAGCCTTAGGCGCCCTGGTAGGTTATACGGGCATAGCTAGCCCTCCCTCCGTGGAAAAAGCTATCTCGGAGACCGTTCGAGGGCCTTATGTAGAAGCCGACATAACAGCCTTCAGGGCTGGATTAGCTTTAGTAAATCAGGCCGGCAGGCGTGGGCAGCAGCTAGAGCACTGAGCGTACGGAAGAGCTGCTTCCGCGCTCGCACCATAAGGTTGTGGGAATTCTTTATTAACCTAATAATCCCCAACTACCTGGGTGAGCTGCATTTGGCGGGCGGGGAGGTGCCAAGGGTAGAAGCGCCCGCCAGGAAGCCCAGGCCCATGGTCCTCAAGGAAGCTTACCCTCTCAAGCCCCCTTATGCCTACGCGGCCATAAAGAGGGATCCGATAACCGAGGAGATCATCTACGAGGTAGTAGAGCCGACCCTGATGGAACATGAGAAAGCCATGCTGGAGGCGATTAAGAAAAAGCTCTTAGACGAGTTAAGGGTAAGCTTAGATAGTTTTGAGGACCGGGAGAAGGCGGAGGAGTTTCTCAAAAACGAGATCAAGCGTATCGTTAAGAAATATAAGATAAAGGTGTCAGAGGAGACGCTTAACAAGCTCTTTTACCACATAACCCGCGATTTCATAGGCTACGGCAGGATTGAGCCCCTCATGCTCGACCCCCTCATAGAGGACATATCGTGTGATGGTCCTAATATCCCGATTTACGTCTGGCACAGGGATTACGAATCCATTCCCACTAACGTAAAGTTCGAGAGCGAGGAGGAGCTGAGCTCCTTCATAATAAGGTTGGCCTATAGGGCTGGCAAGCACATCTCCATAGCGAACCCCATAGTAGAGGCCAGGCTACCAGATGGCTCTAGGGCCGTCCTCACGCTCGGCACAGAGGTAACGCGCAGGGGCAGCACCTTCACCATCCGTAAGTTCAGGCGCGAGCCCTTCACCATAGTGGACTTGATAAGGCTGAACACCGTTTCCTCTCAGATGGCCGCTTACTTCTGGTACGTGATCGAGCACAAGTGCTCTATAATAGTGGCCGGGGCCATCGCCAGCGGGAAGACCACACTTCTCAACTGCCTCAGCATGTTCATCAAGCCGGAATACAAGATAGTCACGGTCGAGGAGACGCCCGAGCTCAACCTGCCTCACGAGAACTGGATTGCGTCCGTGACCAGGACGGGCTACGGGCCAGAGGGCATGGGCGCTATCACGCTCTTCGACTTAGTGAAGGCAGCCCTCAGGCAGAGGCCGGATTACATCATAGTAGGCGAGGTCCGAGGCGAGGAAGCCTACGTGCTCTTCCAGGCTATGGCCACGGGCCACTTAGGCTTCTGCACTATCCACGCCGAGACCATAGACCGCATATTCAAGCGCCTGGAGTCCAAGCCCATGAACATCCCGCGCATCTTCTTCGAGGCCATAGACGTGATAACCCTCCAGGTCCGCACGGAGCGTGGCGGCAGACCGATAAGGCGCACGAAGGTAGTGGCGGAGGTCACGGGCCTAGAGCCCGAGACCCTGAACCCGAAGGTGTTAGAGGTCTTCAGGTGGGATCCCGTCTCGGACACCCACGTCTACTTAGGCCATAGCGCTAAGCTAGAGGAGATAGCTGCCGAGAAGGGCATCACCATGGAGGAAGTCGAGCGCGAACTCGAGAGGCGTAGGCTGGTGCTGGAGTGGTTGGTGAGGAACAACATGCGTGATTACAGGACGGTGGCGGCCGTGATAAGGGAGTATTATGCTGACCCGCGTAGGGTGCTCATGAAAGCGAGGGTGGGAGCTTGAACCTCGAGCCACTCTACACCTTCTCATACAGGATCTTCGGCCCTATTTCCGAGAAGCTCGAGGAGAAGTTCTTCGATTTCTCGAAGATTATTAGGAAAGCGCTCCTCGGGGTAGGGCCGAGCAGCTACATAAGTTTAATGCTCCTCGTGGGGGTGATCTCGAGCACTGCGCTCTTCATGACCGTGTTCTTCAGCTCCATCTTCCTCCTCCACATCTCGCTGCTGCCCGCGCTCCTGCTATCTGTGGTCAGCATAGGAGGGGCCTGGCTCTTAGTATTCGCCCTGTTCTATTCTTACCCGCTCTTGAGGATAAAGAGCATGAGAGCGGAGCTAGAGCGCGACTTGCCCTTCATAGCCAGCTATATGGCCGTGATGACCAGCGCCGGCGTGAGCCCTTATGAGATGTTCAAGGTCCTCGCCAGGGGGAACGTGATACCCTCTATAACGCCCTTAGCGGCCATCATAGTGAGGGACGTGGAGC
Source organism: uncultured Candidatus Bathyarchaeia archaeon (assembly GCA_964638535.1). GTDB lineage: Archaea > Thermoproteota > Bathyarchaeia > EX4484-135 > EX4484-135 > EX4484-135. The sequence goes on from CAZWYW010000008.1 coordinate 8,983, forward strand.
TGTTGGGCCTCGATGCCCTCTCGGCCATCATGAGGGCTGCTAACCTAGCGCCCTCGCCCAGGCTCAGGAGCTTGTTGAACGGCATGGTGGCTACGGTCCACACCGGTAGCGATTTATCCTCGTACCTGCGTAGCGCGATGGAGGAGGCCTTGAGGACGCAGAGGGTGAGGCTGAGGGAGATGGCCGAGACCTTATCAGTCTTCGGGGAGGCCTTCGTAAGCATCTTCGTGGCCGCCCCGATCTTTATCACCATAATGCTCACGCTCATGGCCCTCTTGGGCGGCATGGGTGGCATCAACCCTGTCGTCATCTTGTCCCTAATCGTCTACGTCTTCATGCCCTTGGCCGGCCTGGGCATGTTGGTGGTGGCCAAGGCCCTGACGCCGGGTGGGTAAGCTATGCCAAGGATAGAGAAGAAGTGGTTTAACATATCATGGGCTGTATCGGTCATTACAGCAGCCGTAATAATATTCTTGAGCCTGACGAAGTACGCACCGCTGGAGCCAGCGCTACACCAGTACCTCAATATCGCGCTGATGGTGGGGATCGCGGCCCCCATGGTGTTGGACACGTTGGACCGTAGGTGGCGTGGGGCGATAAATAGGGAACTACCTAGGTTCCTAGAGAGCATAGCCCACGCCCAGCTTACCGGCCTGCCGCTCCTGAGGGCCTTCAAGGAAGCCGGGGAGGGCGTCAGCGGCCCCCTCAGGGAAGAGGTGAGACTCATGATGGCAAAGGTATCCTGGGGCATGAGCTTTGAAGATGCCCTCAGGACCTTCATGGAGCGTGTAGGCACGCCGCTGGCCCGGAGGGTGGCTACGCTCATAATAGAGGCCAACCGCTCCGGCGGCTTGGTGGAGCGCATTTTCACCCCCTTGGCCCAGGCCACCGCTACGTTCCAATCCATGGAGGACGAGAGGAAGGCCCAGCTTAGGCCTTATGTGCTCATAGTCTACATCGCTTATGTCATATTCCTCGTCATAGTATATGTGCTCTACACGTCGTTCTTCGGCCCTCTGACCGAGATGCCGGTGATAGGTGGCCTCAGCGGCTTAACGGCTTTGCCGCTCTCTATCTGCTGGGTCCTCCTCTACCACATGGGCATAGTACTCGCCATATTCAGCGGCCTCATAGCCGGTATCCTGAGCGAGGGGAGGGTGTGCGGCGGCCTGAAACACGTATTCGTGATGCTGGCTCTCGCCTACGTGGTATTCAGGGAGATGATAGAACCCACCTGGCTATTCAGGCTGCTGGGGCTAATCTAAACCCTCTCGCCTCGGCGAGCCAAGGTTTTGAAATTACTTAATACCTCATCCCTATTTTGCCCTTCTATAACGTGTATCCTGTACATGGCTGCGAGCCTGCGCCCTTCTTCCCTAAGGCTAGGTATGGTTATGAGGAAGGCATCTGAGAAAGCCGTGTCGTAGAGCTTAGCGAACATGAGCGTCACGACCCTCTCCGGCACTGGCCCGTCAGCCACGAAGACGTCCATGACCAGGTTCTTGCCCGAGTTCCCCCTAGCCATGAGGTCGAACATATGGACCTCGCCCGACCGGCCGTTCACGAAACTAGGCGCCTCTACGCTAAAGCCCCTGGACCTCAGGAGGCCAGCCAGCGAGCTGAGGATACTCCTTATGATGAGTGCTACTTCCTTCACGGTCTCCTCGAGCTTAAAAGAGTAAACAGGCTCATAATTCGCTTCTTCCATGGAGAACTCCCTACTGCACCTCCGGCAAGTGTAAGTCACGATCGGTATGTCAAACTCGCTCCCACAGGAGTTACAAACGTACCAAATACCCACTCGCCTGAAATCCACCCCGGGCCTCATCAGCGTGCGGCCGCAGTTAGGGCACATCAGCCGCCCGCCCGACCTGAAGCGCTCTTCCTTATCTATGTAGCCGCAGGCCAGATCTTCTATCAGGGAGAGCTTGAGAGTATCCATGGAGCCGCAGTTCGGGCAGTTAAAATGTATAGATATATCTGGTGAACCACAATCGGGGCAGAAGACCGTTTTATCGTGTAAGACCTTTTCTAATATGCCGAGTTGGTAGAGGCGCTCAAGCAACTTAATGGTGCGCTTAGGGTCTAATCCAGTAGCCCCCTCGGCAGCTGTATATCTCAGCCCTTCCCTCGGTGTGAACACAGGATCTATCCTCGTTATCCCGTTATCTAAGAGCCTCAGTAGGAACTCCCGCGTTACCTTATCCCTCAGCGCTTGTCTCACCCTGATGCAGGCCTCGAACTTGTCCATGTCCTCACCTCCTCGCGGTGCCGCTAGAGGAGATGTCGAGGACCTTTAGCTTTTCTGCCTGGCCTTCCCGGGGGGCTGTCTCCCTCATAGCAAGGGGGGTGCGGCGGCAGTCCCTCGCGGTCTCGCTTAGTCTCCACGGTAGTCTCATCGTATGCTCTCCTATGTTAAGCACTTCCGCCCGCCGTACGTGTGTTTCCCTACTCAGCCGATATAAAGCTTACTAGGATATGTGTGGCAGGGCTGCATAGCCCCGCTGCCCTATTAGCCCCCGGCTCCGGCGCGTTTTCCGCGCCCGCGTTCCGCCATGTCTTAAGTCTTATATTAGCCCTCCACGGCCCCACGGCATGGGGAGCCACATGGACGTGATAGTATGCGTTAAGCACGTCCCAGATACCACCGAAGCCGAGGTACGTATAAGGCCCGACAAGAAGGACATAGAGAAGGAAGGCCTCCCCTTCGTCATCAACGAGTGGGACGAATACGCCGCCGAGGAAGCTATCCTCATCAAGGAGAAGTTCGGCGGGACCGTCACGGCCATAACGGTTGGCCCGCCGGAGGCCGAGGCCACCCTCAGGCGTGTGCTGGCAAAGGGGGCTGACCAGGCCATAAGGATATGGGATGACGCGCTAGCGGGCTCCGATGCCTACGTGATAGCCAAGGTCCTAGCCAAGGCCATCCAGGCCAAGGGGCTGAAATACGACCTCATCCTGACGGGCGCCCAGGCCATGGACGATAGCTACGCGCTCGTGGGGCCCATGTTGGCCGAGATGCTAGGCATTCCCCACGCCACGTTGGTGAAGAAGGAGGAAATACTGTCCGATGGCCGTATTCGCGTTCACCGCGAGCTTGAGGGCGGTTTAGAGGAGGTGGTAGAGCTCAAGCTGCCCGCGCTCCTTACCATCCAGACCGGTATCAACGAACCTCGCTACGTATCCATCATGGGCATTAGGCGCGCCCGCAAGAAGCCCTTGGAAGTCTTGGGCCTGGCCGACATAGGCGTGAGCCCTGAGGAGGTCGGGCCAGCTGGCTCCTGGTTGGAGATCGAGGAGATGTTCCTGCCGCCTGCCGAGCGTGTGGCCGAGATACTGCCCGGCGGGCCAGCGGAGGAGGCTGCTAAGCTCCTGGAGGTACTCAAGTCCAGGGGGCTGATATGATGGCCCGGCCCTTGTTCGTGTTGGCCGAGCACCGCATGGGCGAGCTACGTGATATCACGTTCGAGATGCTGACGAAGGGCCACGAGATGGCCGAGCGCCTGGGCGCTGAGCTGACGGCCATCCTATTAGGGCACGGCGCGGATGGGATGGCTGAGGAACTAGCGAAGTGGGCCAACCGGGTGCTATACGTGGAGGACGAGCGCCTCAAGGACTTCAACGCCGATGCCTACCAGGCCGTGCTCGCCCACCTCATCAAGGAGCGGAAGCCCATTTTAACTATGATAGGTCACACGGCCTACGGCGTGGACCTTGCGCCCGCTCTGGCCATCCAGCTCGGCCTGCCGATCGCCACGGACTGCATAGACCTCTGCTTTGAGGACAGCAAACTCTACGTGGTCAGACAGATGTACGGTGGCAAGGTTAACGTCAAGGCGCGCCTGAAGGAGGCCGAATCCTACATAGTGACCGTCAGGCCAGCGGCCTTCAAGCCGGGTGAGTACGGGCCGGTGGGCGGCCAGGTAGAGCGCGTGCCCAGCCCATTAGAGGCTGAGCCAGAGGCCAGGAAGTTCGTGGAGATCATCACGCCCCCGCCCGGCGAGGTGGACATCACGGCCGCGGACATCATCGTGTCCGTGGGCCGCGGCATAAGGGACAAGGAGAACTTGCCCATGATAGAGGAGCTAGCGCGCCTATTGGGCGGCGTGGTGGCGTGCTCGCGACCGATCGTGGACAAGGGCTGGCTTCCCAAGGACCGGCAGGTGGGCTCATCCGGGAAGACTGTGAAGCCCAAGCTTTACCTGGCCATAGGCATCTCAGGCGCCTTCCAGCACATCGTGGGCATGAAGGATTCGGAGCTCATCATAGCCATCAACAAGGACCCGAAGGCGCCCATCTTCCGCTTCTCCGATTACGGCATCGTGGATGACCTGTTCAAGGTCGTGCCGGAGCTCATAAAGCAGCTCAAGGAACTGAAAGGCGAGGCCTGAGGCCCGGTTTTTTCGTCCCACATCTTTATCTCACATGTATTGTCTGCATCCCGCTCCCTACCCCAAGCGGGCAGGGTTAGTGCTCCCGTGGTTATGAATACGCGAAAGTGCAACGTTTATCTCCTGGGCGCCCCTTGAGACTTGGAGCCCCGATGAGGAGCTGATGGGCCGAACTACCGGGGCCTGAAGGGTGATTTTGGCGGGCTTAGCCGAGGGGCCGGGAAGCCCATAACTTAAATCCGCCGGCCTCTACGTGCCCCCGGTGCCGGGCCTTGAGGTTCGAGCTGACCGAGGAGCAACGCGATATCAAAGCGGCCGTCAGGGAGTTCTGTGAGAAGGAATTTGACCCCGAGCTAGCTCGGAAGCTGGACCGGGAAGAGGAATTCCCATGGGACTTATACCGTAAGGCGTGTAGGTTGGGCTTCATAGGTATCCACTTCCCAGAAGAATACGGCGGTGGCGGTTACGGCATCCTCGAGAATTGCCTGGTGGTCGAGGAGATGTGCAGGGCCGATTCCACGCTCGGCACGGCCATAATACTCGGCGATTTCGCATCCGAGATAATACTGCGCTTTGGCTCGGAAGAGCAGAAAGAGCGTTACCTGCCTAAGGTGGCCTCTGGTGAGTGGATCTCGGCTGGTGCCTTCACAGAGCCAGCGCACGGTAGCGATCTAGCGGCCCGCCTGGACACGAGGGCCGTTAGGGATGGTGATGAATGGGTGATTAATGGCGTGAAGACCCTTATCACGAATGCACCTGTGGCTAGCTTCTTCATAACGCTCTGCCAGACTGATATGGCTGTGGAGCCACCCTATAGAGGCCAAACATTATTCATAGTAGAGCGTGATACGCCGGGCTTGGAGACCACTAAGATAGGCGATAAGATGGGCATACGCGCTAGCCTCACGGGCGAGGTCTCTTACTCTGACGTACGTGTGCCAGATGATGCCATAGTGGGCCAGCTAAACAAGGGCTTTTACCACGCGCTGGCCTTCTTAGACGAATCGAGAGTCGAGATAGCCGCCCACGCGGTGGGCATAGCTCAGGGAGCGCTCGACAGAGCACTTAAGTACGCGAAAGAACGTGAAGCTTTTGGCCGAAAACTCATAGAACACCAAGCTATCGCGCACAAACTAGCAGAAATGGCCACAAAAATAGAAGCAGCCAGGCTTCTCGCCTACAAGGCTGCCTGGGTGGTGGACGTGGAGGGCAAGCTGGACCCCGTGTTAGCCAGCATGTGTAAGACCTTGGCGGGCCGGATAGCCGTGGAGGTATGCGATGAAGCTGTCCAGATATTGGGCGGTTACGGCTACATAGGCGATTACGACGTCGAGCGCTACTACAGGGATGCCAAGATAACCGAGATTTACGAGGGCACGCGCGAGATACAGCTGAACACGATAACGCGTTGGATGCTCAAGAAGGGCTAACGAGCGCCTAGGAAATCCGTGAGCCTCCTCTGGACGAAGCCGTCGCGCATGCTCATCACGTATTCTATGACCTCGTCTGACGAGCGGAAGCGGAGTTCGAGCAGTTTTGAGGGGCCCCAGCCCCGGCACTTGAGGCCGGCTATGACGGAGGCGACGGCCACAGCCTTCATGGGGTCGCCGGTGGCCACGTAAGCGGCCATGAAGGCACCGCACCAGGAATCGCCGGCTCCCGTAGTATCCACTATCTCCCCTACCGGGACAGCTAGGGCGGGGATTATTTGGATGCCCCGCTCCTCGCTGCTGATGATAGCGCCTAGCTCGCCCAGCGTCACGACGAGCGTCCTAGCCTGGATAGTTTCAAGCGCCCTGGCAAGGGACCTGACGCCCGCTAGGGCCCTGGCCTCCTCATCATTAAGTATGAAGAAGTCTGCTTCACGTGCTATCTGCTTGAGGGCCTCACGCATCTTCCGCCCCTCTTTTATGTAACCGCCCCAGGTGTTCACGGATATGAGAGCCTTAGGGCTCCTAGACCTGATGTACTTTATCATGCGCAGCACCTTAGTAGGTCTCATGGGGGCCAAGTGGACGGCCACATCGCTCACCAGCCAGGAACTCGGGATGGCCTTCACGCCTATCCTAGCCCCAGCGCCCAATTGGACCTTGAGATAATGGGCGTTCCAGCACTCGTCGTATCTTATGTGGAAGCGCGTGGAGGGCATGTCCAAGCGTTTTATGCCGCTCACGGGGAAGGGCCTGAGCACGTCCGTGAACTCGTAATCGCGGCCTATGGCCGTGGCCAAGCGCACGTTCCGGTAAATGGTCCTGGCCGCCAGAGCTGCGTATAAGGCCGCGCCTCCTGGCTGGAAGTTCGTCCCCCTTGGCGTCTCCACGAGGTCCATGGAGACGTGGCCCACGAACACTATCGGCCTCTCCCGCCCACTTTCCTCGCCCATCAGCCCTCGGCCGAGGCCTGAGCGGCCGGTGGGGGAAAAGCCTTGCCCGGGTGGACCAGGGAACTCTTTTTAAAGGGAGCTAGTAGCACAAGATAGGTCAGCGGAGTTGTGCGTGCTGTTCGGCTGTTCGCTGAAATCGGAGAACGCGCCCGAGATCGTGGGCAACGCCTTGCTAAATGCCTCCTTCGTAGAGCACGATTCCTCTGGCCTAGCCGCTGTCCTAGAGGGTCAGCTGGCTATCGAGAAGGACGTCAAGCCGGTGGAGGAGCTTTTAGCCAGTCTTAACCTGGGAGAGCTCAAAGCTAAAGCCTGTATCGGCCATTTACGCTGGGCTACTCACGGCGCTCCCCGCCGGGACAACGCTCACCCCCTCCTCGATTGCCGGGGACGTTTAGCCATCGTCCATAATGGCGTGGTGGAGAACTTCGCATCTATCAGGGAGGAGCTGGCCAGTTCTGGTCACTCCTTCGTGTCCAAGACGGATAGTGAGGTCCTGGCACACCTGATAGGAGAAAAACTGGCTTCTGGCCTCGGGCTGGTCAAGGCAGTGGCCAGGGCGCTTGAGGAGGCTGAAGGCTCCATAGCCATGGCCTTGGTCAGCTTAGACGAGCCTGAGGCCGTAGTGTGCGCTTGCAAGAGCTCGCGCCTCTTCCTCGGCCTAGGATCGGCTGGCTCTTTCTGCTCCTCGGAGCTGGCCTGCCTCCATGGCTTAGTCGACCGTTATGCAGAGCTAGGTGATGGCGAGCTAGCCATCTTGAGGCCCGATGGCGTTGAGGTCACGAAGCTTAAGGGACTAGAGCCCATGACCAAGGAATTTAAGCCCCTCGGCCTGAGCCTTGAGGCCGCTAGGAGGCTAGGACACGAACATATGGTTCTCAGGGAGATCTGGGAGCAAGTCCATGGGCTCTCGAATACCCTCAGGCTCCAGAGGCACTACCTAAATCAGATGGCTAGCTTACTGGCTAACTCCGACGAGATCTTCATGGTAGGCGAGGGGTCCTCTTATAATGCTTGCCTAGCCGCCAGCTACCTCTTCTCATCCATAGCTTATCAGGCTGCTCACGCGGCCAGGTTAGCGGAGTTCGCCAGGCACTACGGTGAGACCCTAGGCGTGGCTACCACGGTTCTCCTAGTAGACAGCAAGGGCGATGGGCCGGAACTCAGGCAAGTAGTCGAGCTAGCCAGGCGTAAGGGCGCGACCGTCTTGGGTATCACGAATAAGCTAGGCAGCTTCCTCACGCGCATGGCTAGGGTGTATGTCTGTCAGCACTCCGGCCCCCCGCTGGGCGTGATTTCTATGCGTGATTTTACGGCCCAAGTACTCGTACTCGCCCAACTGGCCATTAGGATAGCCGAGTTCCGGGGTAAGGTGGGCCACGTGGAGCTCGAGGAATATAACGAGGCTCTAGCCTCTGTCCCCTCGTTGATCGAGAAAACCATAAGGCTCTCGGCACCCGCCGCCAGGGAGGCAGCGCGGAAGTATGTGGGTAGGCGTTTCTTCTTCGTGCTAGGCCGTGGAATAGGTTACCCGACGGCCTTAGAAGGCGTCCAGAAGCTCATGGAGATAGCGAGCGTGGCGAGCCTCTCCTACCCGGCTGGTGAGTCCAAGCACGGCCCCATAAGCCTGGTGGAAGAGGGCTTCCCCGTCATCTTCATCTGCCAGAGGGACGAGACACATGAGACCATAATAGGCAATATCATGGAGATGAGGGCCCGTGGCGCCCGTGTCATAGCTGTAGCTGAGGAAGACGATGAGGAGGTACGCGAGCTCTCACACGATCTGTTGCCTGTCCCGCCTGAGACACCTGCCTTCCTGACGCCGATAGTGTACGCTGTCCCCCTCCAGCTCATGGCTTACTACAGCGCCCTCGCTAGGGGAATTAACCCGGATATCAAGGCATCACGGGCTTAGGTGCGGAGCCCGCCGTTCAATTTATGTGCTAAGCGCGGCTGTTTTTTCGTGAAATCCTTAAATACCCAAGCCTAGAGGCACCGCCGATGTCACTGGCCTATGAGTGGACGCAGGTCTGCCGTGGTGTGAGAACTAGGGGGCGATAAAGGTGCTTGACGCGGTAGGTTTATCGCTAAATTACGCCTGCCTCATCGTGTCCACGATCTTCTTGCTCTACGCTACTAGGACCTACGTATTTGCGCTGATCGCCTCACAACGCAGGAGGGCTCGTGGGAGGGAATGGCGTGGTCGTTCCGCTAACCCCGAGCACCCTTTTGTTTCTGTTATGATTCCTGTTTATAATGAGCCTAATGTTGTTGATAGGATTTTGAGAGCTTGTGTTGAACTTGATTATGATAATTATGAAGTGATAGTTGTAGATGATTCAACTGATGAAACTATTGAGAAATTATGTGTTTGGGCTAAACACCCACGTGTTAAAGTAATTCATAGAAATCATAGAACTGGTTGGAAAGGTGGTGCATTAGATGAAGGATTAAAACAATTAAACCCAAAAAGCGAATTCATACTAGTATTCGACGCAGACTTCATACCGCCGAAAGACGTGATACAGCGCCTCCTGCCTAACTTCACGGACGAGCGTGTGGGGGCCGTGCAAGGCTATCAATGGCATGTGCTGAACGCGGACGAGAACTGGATCACTAGGGCTGTTAGAACGTTGACGGCCGCGACCTACTCGTTCGATTTCGTGGCCAGGGACATCTGCGGCGGTTTTAATCAGCTCGGTGGGAGTGTTATGATGATTAGGCGTAAAGTATTAGAAGAAGTAGGTGGTTTCGGCCACAGCATAACAGAGGACTGGGAGTTGACCCTAAGGTTGTACGAGCACGGCTATCGCATCGTATATGACGAGACGGTGAAGGTGCCCTGTGAGTGCCCTTCTACGCTCTGGCGTTTCATACGTCAGCAGTGCCGTTGGGCCGAGGGCCACACGCGTAATTTCAGGCGCTATTTCTGGAGGATCCTTAGGCGCAAGGACCTGCCGCTGAAGACCAAGCTGGACTTCCTCTTGGTCGGTGGTATTTTCCTGCAATCCGTCCTCTTCATCCTGGGCGAGGTCTTGGTCGCCACCGGCATGGCCATCGGAGCGCTCTGGCAGCCTATTTTGCCCCTCCCGATCTCCATCGGCTTGTTCTTCTACATGGGGGCTGCTTACCCGCTCTCCATGATCCTGGGGCTCCTCTACGAGGGCGCCCTGGCTGATAGGTACATCTTGGGAACCCTCATACTTAGCTACCTCATAGTGCCCTTCTTGGCCTGGGCCTCGCTTAGGGGTCTCTTGTTGAATCGCGGTGAGTTCAAGCGGACCTATAAGACCGGGAAGATCACGCGGGCCATCTCCGGCTTAGCGGGCCAGGTGACCCGGCATTAGGGCTTGAGCAGGAAGCCGAGAAACTTATCTACTACCTCAGGCTTGAGCTTTTCGTAAGCCTCTATGCTACCCATATCATACCAGAAAGCCGAGGTGAGGTATGCCTGGACTTTCAGGCCTTTCTCGATGAGGTAAGGGAGGAAATCGCCCATGAGGTCGAGCTTATCCCGACCCAGCGATGTGTTTAAGCGCTCTAAGTGTTCTAACGCCTGGCCTTCTAAGGCGAGGATACCGATGCCGACCAGGAGGTCGAGCACGGGTTTCTCACGGAACCTCATTATCTTTCTCGTCCCCTCCTCGACCTCAACCACGCCGACCGGCACCCTGTAGCCCTTGGAGACGGCTAGCGTGGCTGTGGCGCCCTCCCTTCGGTGAGAGAGCAGCAAGTCCCTCAGATCGATATCGGACAGTATGTCCGCGTAGTAAATGAGGAGCGTGTTTTCCTCACCTAAGGCCCCTTTCCTATAAGCGTTCAATAGAGCTCCTCCTGTCCCGCCCAGCTTTGGATCGTCAATCACGTAAGTGAGCTTCATGCCTAACCTCTCGCCATCACCGAAGTAGTGTTTGACCTGCTCGTGCTTGTAGCCCACTAATAAGACGGCCTCTTCTATGCCGTGGTACTTGAGGAGCCTGAGCACGTATTCCAACACGGGCTTATGGGAACTGCCTACCGGCAACAGAGTCTTTTGGAAGTAATAGGTCAGTGGCCTAAGCCTGGCGCCCTCGCCTCCGCATAAAATCACGCCCACCACGTCGGTGCCCTCTCCCAAAGCCTTCCCGTCCTCCGTGATTTTCGTGCTAAAGGACTATCTTATTTTTATAAACCTTGCCGGACCTGTCCGCCCCGGGCCGGACTTGGTGCGGGAAGGTCAACGCACGACCGGAGAGGAGATAGGCCGGGGACCTGGGCTAGTTAAGGAGGATCCCCTAGCCGCTCTGGCCAAGAAAGTAGGCCTCTCTGGGGAAGAGGTCAAGGCATTCGTGACCCTGGTCCTTAAGCTCTTGAGTGATGATTCCCTGAGCTACGAAGAAGCCGTCTCTTTGGCAGGCGAGGAAGAAGCGCTTGAAGCTATGCTAGCTGCCTGTGAGCTGGGCTTAGCCGTACCCTCCAGACCGGAGGCCCGTTGCTTAGAATGGGATGCGGCCCCGCTGAGCCCTGGCTCGAAGATCGTGGTCAATAGGGCAGCTGAGGTCATCCTGAGGGCCGTGCTTAACGGTCGTGATGTGCTGGAGGCCCTATCGGAGCTCATGGCCGAACTAGGCCTGTCGGAGACCAAGGCACGCGAGGTAGCGGCCCTGGCCATCGAGCTGGCCGGGAGGGAATACGTCACAGGCGCTGAAGTAACCCTCGCCTGCCGCTCGCATGGCTTAAGCGGTCTGGAGAGCCAGGTGATCGCTATCCTGAAGGCGGCCGGCGCTATCAGCCCCACCTTATCTACTAGCTGGCCTTCTGGGGACGTGAGATATCGGACGTGTAGAGCGCTCATGCTCTTAGCTGGCCTGTCAGCTACCAAGCCTTAAGGTCGAGCTCCCCACCTCAGGGAGGTGCCCGCCTTGGCGGGAGAGGGCCCCGGGCGGGGGAGGAGGTCGCGGCTAGCTAAGCCCAAGAAGTGCCCCGATTGTGGGGCTGAGGTCGCAGAGCCCTACAAGACGTGGGAGTTAGTAGCGCCTTTCCCGGACAAGAAGATGCGCATCACCATCACGGTCATGGGCATGTACCAGTGCCCGAGTTGCGGGAAGAGGTTCAGGGCTGTGGTCAGCAAGGTGAAGGTCGGGCCGGGCGAGATAGAGGTCAAGAGAGGTCGTTCTTAAGCGCCCCGGTAACGCTATTTTTGTCGAGGTGTGGCCTGGGCTATGTCCCGTTCCACGTGGAAAGCCGCTCTCGTCCAGAGCTCCCTGGCTTCCGGCGCTATCTTCTTGACCTTCTTGGTGCTCCGCTTAGAGCACGCCGCTGCTGTTGCCTCGATGGGGGCCACGGCCTTCATAGTATTCATCATGCCCGAGAGCCTGACCGCCAGGCCTATCAGGTGCCCGCCAACCACGTTCTTAGGCCTGGCAGCAGGGTCTCTGTGCTCCCTCCTGCCCGTGCCCTCGGCCCTCCACGTCATGTTGGCCTGCTCGTTGGCCGTCGGGCTGTCCCTCTTGCTCATGGTCGTCACGGGGACACAGCACCCGCCCGCGGCCGGGACCGCCCTGGCTGTAGCCTTAGCTGGTGCGTCAACTGGCATATTAGTGGGCGTGTTGGTGAGCGCTATCGTGTTAGCATCATTTCACGCGGTCTTGAAAAAACGCCTAGTAAACCTTAGCGGGTCCATTAAGATCTGAGCCGGAGCTCCTATTTGGAAGATGTGAAGCCATAATAGTGTAATTATAAGCAGAGCCGCCACGAGAACTAATTTATTTCTCATTTCTTTTTTCCTTTAATAAATATTAAGAGCCCTCAACGGCTTCTACTACCTGAAATCAGTTGTGCCGACGGCCCTAAGAAGTGCTACGGGATATAGCGATGCCCGAGCCTGTTTACAAAACGATAATGTAGCTCAAAGTTAGTAGCGTGAACTCGGGAAGGCAGCTGTGGATTCGTTCAGACGGCGGCTTAAGCGTAGGAATAGGAAAAACCACAGGCGAGGGAAGGAGCGTGAAGAGAAGGAAGACGGAAATTATGCGCTGTTGCTTCGCTCGTGGTGGGGCCGCCGGGATTTGAACCCGGGACCACGAGCTCCCAAGGCTCGCAGCCTAGCCAGGCTAGCCCACGGCCCCCGGCGCACTTGATAAAAGAGCGGCCTATTAAATATAGCGCTTAGGAAAAGCCCTTAAAACGGACATATAAGCCCAGGCGGGGGCATCTGGAAGCGCTGGGCTTTGGCAACCCGTTATTAACTCTGCTGGCCCATAAGCGAGAGAGGGGTATGTGTTGTACGAGGATCTAGCCGAATTGGCCCTTAATGAGGCTGCGCGCCTCGGCGCCGATCACGCCGACGTGAGAATACAGGTTGTCAGGAGCGAGTTCGTGCTCGTGGAGAACAAGGTCCTGCGCTCCTACGAGAGCTCCGAGGTCTCCGGCCTTAGCGTGCGCGTCTTAGTCCACGGCTCCTGGGGCCTTGCGTCCACCACGCGCCTGGAGAGGCCGGCTGTGCGTGAGGCTGTTGAGAGAGCCCTCAAGATCGCGCGCTCGTCAGCTAAGAGGGCCAGGCAGGTAGAGCTAGCTGAGGTCGAGGTGGTAGAGCGATCCTTTAGCTCGCCCTGTAAGCTCAGGCCGGTGGACGTAGCTCCAGAGGAGAAGGTAGAGCTCCTCGTGGACATGAACCGCGAGGCCCTGTCGGTGGAAGGCGTGAAGAACGCGATGGCCAGGCTAGGCGCCATAGAGGAGTACCTCTACTTCGCCAGCACGGAAGGGGCCAGGTTATCGCTCGATAGGACGCTCACGGGCATCATGTATAGCTCCGTGGCCGAGCACGAGGGCCGTATGGAGAGGACCTGGGACAGCTACTCGGCCTGCGCCGGCTGGGAGCTCGTGAAGGAAGTGGATTGGGCCGGTGAGGCCAGGGATATCTCGCTCCTCGCGGTGGAGACGGCTAAGGTCGAGAGCCCCAAGGCCGGCGCTTACCCGGTCGTCGTAGACGGGCGCCTCATAGGCCTGCTCATCCACGAGGCCTTCGGCCACGCTACCGAGGGCGACTTAGTGGCATCCGGCGATTCCGTGCTGAGGGGGAGGCTAGGCCAGGTGGTCGCGAGCGAGCAGGTGAGCATAGTGGACGAGGGCACGGCCCCAGGCGGCATCTATGTGCCCTTTGACGACGAGGGCGTGCTCAAGGGCCGGACAGTAGTAGTGGAGCGCGGCGTGCTGAAGGCTTTCCTCACCTCTCGCGAGGTGGCGGCCAGGTTAGGCCTCCCGCCCACCGGCAACGGCAGGGCGCAGGACTTCGCCAACTTCCCGATCGTCAGGCAGACGAATTACCACATGGAGCCGGGCGATCACACGCTCGAGGAGCTAATCGAGGACATAAAATTCGGCTACTTCCTCAAGGGGCGCTCCCGTAGGGGCGGGCAGGTGGAGACGGGCATGGGCACTTTCACCTTCAGGGCTGGCCCCTCGCACGTGATAAGGAACGGCGAGATATGCGAGTTAGTGAGGGGCGTGGCCATGAGCGGCGACATCTTGGAGGCCCTGAAGCTGGTAGAGGCCGTGGGCCGCGAGGTAGAACTCCGCACCTCCGTCTTCGGGGGCTGCGGCAAGTACGCCCAGACGGTCCGCGTGGGTCTCGGTGGCCCACCCGTCAGGATAAGCAGGATGGTGGTGGGAGGTGCCTGAGGCCAGTCAGCTCCTGGAGTTAGGCCGGGCGGCGGTGGAAGCGGCCATCAAGGCCGGCGCTAACGAGGCAGAAGCTTATTTGGTTGACTCGGCCTCAGCCGAGATGATATTCACGAGCAAGGTTGAATCCTTCAGGCTCTCATCTTCGACGGGCCTGGGGATAAGGGCCGTGGTCGGCAAGAAGCTGGGCATGGCTTCTACCTCCAGCTTAAGCCCAGATAACGTCAGGAAGGCGGCTGAGAGGGCCGTAAAGATAGCAAGGGCGTCTAAAGAAGACGAGCACTGGCGCTCCCTCCCCGAGGAGTTCGGCAGATCATCTGTCCCCGGCCTCTTCGATAAAGAGACGGCCAGCTTGAGCCCAGACGCGCTGGTGGCATGTGTTGAAGAGCTCGCTAACGCCGTGGAGACACTTGGGAAGGCCGTGAGGCCTTCCAGGGGTATGCTGAGGGCTGGCAGGTCCCTCGTGGCTATCTGCAATTCCTACGGACAGGAGGCGAGCCGGGCTGAGACGGGGGCTTTCACCTGGGTCAGGGTGTCGGCTGAGGAGGCGGGCAGGAGCGCTACAGCTAACGAATCAGCTTACGCCAGGGCGCTCTCGGCCATAGATTTCGGCAAGCTGGGTTCTGAGGCAGCTGAGAGGGCCTTAGATTTCCTTAAGGCCGAGAAACTGCCCACGCGCAAGATTGACGTGGTCATCCGGGGGAAAGTCATGGCCTCTATCTTGGCGACCATGTTCTCCGGGACCCTCACGGCCGACGCAGTGCAGGAAGGACGTTCGCCCTGGGCCGGCAAGCTAGGCCAGGAAGTGGCCTCGGAGGCCTTCACGCTCGTGGACGATGGCACCCTACCGGGCGGCTTTAGGTCCAGGGAGCTAGACGACGAGGGGCTGCCCACGCGTAAGACCGTGTTGGTGGATAAGGGCGTTCTCAAGGCGTTCCTCTACGATGATTATTGGGCCAAGTGGGAGGGCGTGAGCTCGACTGGCAACGCTTGGAGGTCCGGTTATGGCTCCCGGCCCTGGCCAGCCCCGAACTGCTTGGTGCTTCAGCCTGGCGATTGGCGTTTCGAAGAGCTCCTGGCCGATACACGCGAGGGCCTTTACGTGGTTGAGACCATAGGGGAGTGGCTCTCCGACCCTGTGAGGGGCTTCCTGAACGCAAACGTGACCCATGGCTACCTGATAAAGGACGGCGAGCTGACCAAGCCCGTCTTCGGCGTGATGATGTCCTGCCGCTTCTTCGAGGCCATGAAAGGCCCTATGGACGCCTTCTGCCGTGAGCTAGAGGAATCCGGGGGTTATTACGCGCCGGCTGTGCGCATAAAGGGCGTGAGCGTATCGGGCAAGTAAGGCCACTCGCTCCCCACTCTTTTATTCTCTGAACGTGTTCTCAAGCCAGCCAGACACCAGCTTGGCCACGAGTTCCCAGCATCCCTTGAACTTGTGGTCAGCCTGGCCCAATAGCACCAGCATCTTAGGGCATTTAGCGGCCCTGAAAAGCTCATAACGCGTCTCCCTTATGAAGCCGTATTGCTCCTTGCCGGCCTCCACGGCGAGCAAGGGTATTTCTAAGGCCTCCACGGCCCTCCTCGTCGGGTTGAGCTCTGCTACCTCGCGGGCCACCTCGTCCATGGGGACCTCAAAGCGCACTTTCGCAAAGCTGGCGAAATCGGCCACCAGCTTGGCCATCTCCTCGGGATTCCCGGGCAGTTGGTAGAGGCCCGCTAAGGTGACCACGCCTGCCACCAAGCCGGAGTGCTGTCCCTCGGCGGCTGCTTGGAGGGAGACGCGGCCGCCCATGGAATGCCCTATCAGGACGGTCTTCAGGCCCGTTAGTTCCCGCGCTAGCTCGGCGGCCGCCAGAACGTGCCGGTAGTAGAGGTAATCTTCGGTCCCGCGCACCACCAGCCTGGGAGCCCTGCCGAAGCCCGGGAGGTCAAAGGCTAAGACGGGCCACCTAGCTGAGAGGGCCTGGGCTAGATATCTTATCAGCTCGTGCCTCATGCCCTTCAGCGTGGAGCCGTGGCAGAGGACTAGCGCTACGCTGCTTCCTGCCTCTCCCGGCTCCCAAATCTCGCCCGGCAGCAGGTAGCCATCGCTCCTTATCATGAGCGGCTCCCGCCGTGGCAATAGGCCAGCCTCCCGCGCTAGGCAGGCCCGGGCAGCGGCGGCCTTAAGGGCTTGCCCGCTCCGGCATCACGCCCATGAGCTTCCCAGGCCTCATCTCCTTCTTGGTCAAGAAGGCCTCGGCTCTCTCCCGGAACTCCTCGCCCGTCCAAACGGCAGCTGTCATATCGCGCGCCACCTGCCAGGCTAGCTGGCCGAGGCTCGCCCAGAAATTGATTATGGATTTTATCACGCGGAAGGCCATCGGGCACACCCTATTTATGACCGAGAGCGCTAGCTTCCTGGCTTCTTCCTCCAGCTCGCCGTCCTCCACCACCTTATTCACCAGCCCCGCTTCCTTGGCTTCCTCGGCCGTCAGTAACCTGCCGGTGAGCAACATCTCTTTGGCTCTCTTCTCCCCCACCACGATCGGGAGGAGCTCGGCAGCTAGGTAGGCTGTGGAGCCCACCTTGACCTCAGGCGAGCCCAGGAGAGCCGATTTAGCGGCTACCACGAGGTCGCACACCAAGGCGAGCTCGAGGCCACCGGCCACGCAAGGCCCTCTGACGGCCGCTACCACGAGCTTGCCTGTGTTCCTGATTAGGTCCATGACCCTGGAGAAGGCGGTGAGCCACCTTACTGCGTCCTCAAAGCCTAAATCCTTGATCTCCCTCAGGTCTGCCCCAGCGCAGAAGCCCCGGCCCACGCCCGTGATGATTATGGCGCTCGCCGACGGGTCCCTATCGGCTTCAGCCAGTGCCTCGTAGAGCTCGTTTAAGAGCTCCAGCCCCATCACGTTCAGCCTATCGGGCCTGTTGAGCTTGATCCACACAATCCTCTCGTCCTCGGCGTCCCTCTCGACCAATAGATGCTTATACCTGGCTTTCATGCCGAACGGCCTTTCGTATCACCGGATTATTAAGCTTGTGAAGCAGCAGGCTTTTACGTGAAATCGGGCACGTAGCACTAGCCTTGAAGGTCCTAGGTTTAGTGGCCAGCTACCGGAAGATGGGCAACTCCGAGATCCTGGTCAGGGTCGCTCTCTCGGCCGCCGAGGCAAAGGGCGCGGAGACGGAATTCCTGAGGCTTACGGACTTCGATATAAAACCCTGCAAGGGCTGCATGGCCTGCCTCTTCAAAAGCGAGAGGTGCGCTATAGGAGACGACATGCCGGGCTTACTGGACGCTATAGTGGCCGCCGATGGGTTAGTGGTGGGGGCGCCCACTTACATCCTGGCGCCGCCGGGCGTGGTGAAGATGGCCACGGACAGGCTCATAGAGCTCATGCATCCCGATAGGCTCAAAGAGCTATCGGCCAAAAGGAGGGCGAGCGGTATATTGGCTGTGGCCACGGAGCCAGAAGGCTGGGCTCCCTTCGTCCTCCCGCTCCTCAAGCTGTTCTGCTACGCCTGTGCCGCCCCGCCCGTGGATTGGGCTTTAGTGGCTGCCTCCGGCCCAGGCGAGGTAGCCTTGGATAAGAGTGCATTAGAGGCTGCCAGGAGAATAGGCGCTAACGTGGTAAAAGCCATCAGGGGCGAAGGCGTGGAGCGCCCTAAAGACACGGTAATCACCTGCCCCGTCTGCGGTGGTAATCTCCTAGAGTTCCTCGAGGGTGGACGCATAAGATGCCCGCTCTGCGGAATAGAAGGCCACTTGACGGTGAAAGAAGGACATGTGGAGGCGTTGTTTAAGCCCGAGGAGCTCTCTAAGGCTAGGTGGACGCCGGAGAACGTCCTGGCACACGTAAATGAAGTCATAATGCCCACTAAGGACCGCTACTTACGCCTCATGCCTAAGATAAAGGAGGCCTTAAGGGAACTAGCTAACGCCCCCTGACGGGCCCTTGAGCTGGTTTTCGAAGCCCTTAAGTTTATCACTCCCCGCTTTTAAGCCCTGCTAAGGCGATGACGAGGAAGACCGCGCCTGAAGGGTGAGGAAGACGCCCTTCGCTGAGCTAGCCGGGCCTGACTTGGTATCTCATGGGTGATGAGATCTTTTAAGCCAGCCGGGGCCACTAAAGCCGAGGCGCTCGGCTATGCCGGATCTCAAGGTAGCCGACCCCGGCCTGGCCCCCGAGGGCCACAAGCTCATAGAGTGGGCAGAAGCCCACATGCCAGTGCTGATGCGCATAAGGGATCGCTTCGCTAAGGAGAAGCCCCTTGAGGGCCTAAGGATCGGCTGCTGTCTGCACGTCACTAAGGAGACAGCTGTCCTGGTGCGGACCCTGATGGCCGGTGGTGCTGACGTAGCGCTCTGCGGCTCTAACCCGCTCTCCACTAACGACGCCGTGGCGGCCGCGCTAGCTGAGGATGGCGTGCGTGTGTTCGCCTGGCGGGGGCAGGATAAGGAGGATTACTACTGGTGTATAGAGCGCGTGATAGCCCACGGGCCAAGGCTGGTGCACGATGATGGCGCGGACCTGATAGCCACGCTCCACGAGCGCCATAAAGGCCACTTAAGCCAGGTGATCTGCGGTTTCGAGGAGACCACCACGGGCGTGATAAGGCTGAAGGCCATGGAGCGTGAGGGCGTGCTGGCGTTCCCCATCATAGCCGTCAATGACGCCCGGACCAAGCGCATGTTCGATAACCGCTACGGCACAGGCCAGAGCGTGATAGATGGCCTCATGAGGGCCACCAACGTGCTCTTAGCGGGCAAGACGGTCGTGGTCTGCGGCTACGGCTGGTGCGGGCGCGGCATAGCTATGAGGGCCCGGGCCATGGGCGCCCGCGTGATCGTGTGTGAGGTAGACCCGGTCAAGGCCCTGGAGGCCGTGATGGACGGCTACCAGGTCATGCCGCTCGCTGAGGCCGCCCGCGTGGGCGATATCTTCATCACGGCCACCGGCTGTGAGAAGGTCATAAGGCGCGAGCATATGGAGCTCATGAAGGATGGCGCTATCCTGGCCAACGCGGGCCACTTCAATGTGGAGATCTGGCTGCCCGACCTAGAGGCCCTGGCGATCCGTAAGGAGTGCGTGAGGCCGTGTGTGGACGCCTACGTGCTGCCAGATGGCCGCAAGCTCTACTTGCTCGGCGAGGGCCGCCTCATTAACCTCGTGTGTGCCGATGGCCACCCCCCCGACGTGATGGATATGAGCTTTGCTAATCAAGCACTCTGCGCTGAGTACGCCGTTAAGCACGAGGGCGAGCTGGAGCCGCGTGTCTATCTGGTGCCCGATGAAGTGGATATGGCCGTAGCACGCCTGAAGCTGGAGGCGCTGGGCGTCCGTATAGACCAGCTCACGCCCGAGCAGGAAGCCTATTTGGCCAGCTGGCGCCTTGGCACATGAGCGCTTAGGGGTGGCCCAGGCCTGGAGGTACGGGAAGCCCGCGACGAGCACGGGGAGGCCATATTAGGGCTCGCCAGGACTGACGTGGCGACGAACGCTTTCATGGTCTACGATTGGCTGGAGCTGAGGGGCCGCTGTGATTTCTACGTGGCCCTTGAGAGGCCAGCTAAGCGCGTGATCGCAGCTTGCGTGGTCTACCACGACGTGGGCTTCGACTCCATAGTATTTTGCGGCGCGCCGAAGGGCATAGAAGCCATCCTGGCCCACCTGAAGCCAGATAAGGCCGTCCTGCCACGGGTCAGGCCAGAAGAGCTGCCCTCTGTCCTTAAGGCCCTCGGGCCGGGAGCTGACGTGAAGGCTTACGATACGCTTCTTATGACATGCGACCGGGCCAGCTTCAGGCCTGTTATCGCTCATGAGGTCGTGAGGCTGGGGCCTGGACACGCTGGCATCTTCAAGCGCTTTTGCTCCGAACACCTACGCCGCGATATCACGATTGGGGAGGCCAAAAGGAGGCTGGGTGACCCCGAGAAACCCGTGTTCGCGGTCATAGAGGGCGGCCAAATAGCCTCGGTGGCAGCGATATACCTCCGCTTGCCCGAGGTCTCCTTCGTGGGGAGCGTCTTCACCGTCCCCGAGCACAGGAATAAGGGCCTGGCTACCTCTGTCGTCTCGCGGGCCACGGAAGAGGCCCTCAGCGCCTCTGAGTTCGCGGCCCTATTGGTGAGGTCTGATAATGCCCCGGCCTTGAGGGTTTACGGGAAAATAGGCTACCGGCCTTATAGGCGCCTTAAGTGGCTATCCGTGGGCGTGGACCTCAGGCCCTGAGACTCAGCGCCCCTTCCACTTAGGTCGGCGTTTCTCCAAGAAAGCCCTCATGCCTTCCGCGAAGTCCTCAGAGCCCGATAAGAGCACCAGGCGCTCGACAGCGCTCTTCAGAAAGCCCTTGTAGGCGCTTCTCACGGCATTCACTATCTCTTTCGCGGCTTCTACGGCTAAGGGACTTGCCCTCGCTATCCTAGCGGCCAGCTCAGCCCCGACCTCCTCTAGCTGGTCCGGCGGGACCACGATATCCACCAGGCCTAGCGCCTTAGCTCGGCGGGCGCTCATGGGCTCGCCTGTGAGGGCGTATCTGGCCACGGTCCTGCCCACGAGTCCTAGGCCGTAAGAGGTCATCACGGGCGGGAGAGCCCCTATCAGGACCTCGGGCACGGCCAGCAGGGCGTCCTCGCTCGCCACCACCACGTCGAAGAGCAAGGTGAGCTCTAGCCCACCCCCGAAGGCTAAGCCATTCACCAGGGCTACTAAGGGCTTGCGGTACCCAGCTAACACCTCTATCAGGGGGGCCGCGTGCTCGCGTGCCCATTTCCCTGCGTCCTCTGGTCCCGACCAGCTCGCCATCATGGCTATGTCATCGCCGGCGCAGAAGGCCCTCCCCTCGCCGGTCAGTAGCACGGCCCTTATGTCCGGGTCGGCAGCCGCCTTCTCAAGGGCCTCCCTAAGCCCATCCCACATGGCCTCGTTGAGGGCGTTGAGCTTCCCCGGCCTGTTCATCGTTATCAAGGCGTGATCGTGGCGCTTCTCGTACCCGACCGGCCCGAACTCAACACGCTCATAACGCCACTCATAGAAGCCCCGGCCTGACTTCATGCCCAACCGTCCCTCGGCCACCATTCCCTTAAGCAGGGGGTCGGGCGTGTATTCCTCCAGGCCCGTCTCGGCTAGCCTGCCCTTGAGCACCGAGGCCACGTTATCCAGCCCCATCCTGTCCGCTGAGCGCAGTGGCCCCTCGGGCCAGCCCAGCCCCAGCTCGGCAGCCTTATCCACGTCCTCCCGTGTGCAGGCTCCGCTCCTGACGAGCCATGCGCCCTCGTTCACGACAGAGGCCACGAGCCTAAGGGGCCTAAGGCCATACATGCCTTCTAACGGCAAAATGGGCGGTCTAACGCGAGCGCCGGGCTTAGGATACCTGTAAAAGCCCTCGCCGGTTTTCACGCCCAGCTTCCCGTCCTCCACCATCTCGGGCAAGATGTCCGGCACCTCTATCTTCATGCCCCCCTCGGTCAACGCCCGCAAGGTAGAAAGGGCCCGGTCTAAGCCCAGGAGGTCCGCTGCCTCCAGGGGGCCATAAGTCCAGCCAAGGCGGAAGCGGGCCACGGCATCGATGAGCGCCGCATCAACCTTTTCCTCATACATCCTCAGGGCTTCTACCAAGGCTCTGGCGGCCAGCCTATCTACTACGGCACCTGGTACATCGCCTCCCACGACCACACAGGCCTTTTTCAAGCGCTCCAGGAGCTCCAACACCGCACTTAGAGTTTTCTCCCCGGTTCCCTCATATATTATCACTTCTGTTAGGCGCTCCGGGGCCAGAGGGCTTAGGGCTGGCATGTGGAGCCCCAGAAAGCGGTCCGCCTGGCCAACGGCCTTGGCTAGCTCAGATAAGCTCTCGGTGAAGATGCAGGAAATGAGCACAACATCAGGCCTAGCGGTAGAGCTAAGCTCGCTCAATAGCTCCTTCTTGAGCTTAAGCCCTCCAGCGGCCTCCACCACGTAATCGGCATTTTTGACCTCTCCAAGCTGAGTAACGGCCTTTATCCTGGCCAGCAGGGCGCTAAGCTCTTCCTCACCAGCGAGCTTGCTGAAGAACGCCCTGGCGCTGCCGAGTGCTCTCCTCAGGGCCTCGCGGTCCTCATCTACGAGTATTACCTCGAGGCCAGCTAAGGCACAGGCCCCCGCTACCATAAGCCCGACTTCTGTCGCCCCTACGATGGCTATCTTCGGTTCGGTCAAGCGCTTCACCGCTAATAGCTCGCTTGCCCGCGCTAATATCTAGCGCTGACCCCCGGCCGGGCGCTCCACCTATAAGGGCAGGTAGGGCAGCGGGGGGCGAGGCGGGTTACGCGATGCCCAGGCTAAAGCGTGACGTGCAGGCCGTGATATACGTCAGAGCGCCGGGCGGGGGCCTTAAGCTCCTCCTCATAGAACGATACGATAAGCCCTCAGGCCAATTCCACTGGAGGTTAGTGAAGGGTACGGTCAAGCCCGGCGAGGCCTTGGAGGAAGCCCTGCTGAGGGAGATACACGAGGAAGTGGGCCTGACCAGAGTTCGCGTGGTAGGCCGGATAGGCGCTTATTCCTTCGAGCACGGCGGCGTGAGACATGAGGTAGCCTGCTACTTAGTAGAAGCCGACCCCTCAGAGCCCGTGAGGCTGGCGCCAGCGGATAACGGCAGGCCCCTCAGGGCCTTTAAGTGGGCCGAGCCAGGTGAAGCCCTGGGGCTCTTGAGGTGGCCGGAGGAAAAGCAAATGGTGAAGGGCGCCATGGAGCTCCTTAATGGGCGCGGCAATCGCCTTGAATAGTCTTAATGCGGGCGATTACCTTTTAGCCAGGAAGCGAGCTACCGTGTCCTTCTGGACCTCCTTTGTACCCTCGTATATCTCTATTATCTTGGCCACCCTGTAGAAGCGCTGGATATCGTAATCCTCGAAGTAGAAGTAACCGCCGAATATCTGGGCTGCTTCATCTACGACCTCCACGGCCACCCTGGCCGCGTACCACTTGGCCATGCTGGATATCATGGGGTCCGGCTTCCCCTGGTCTATGAGCCAGGCGGCCTTGTAGGTCAGCAGCCTCGCGGCCTCTATCTTAATGGCCATCCAGGCCAGCTTGTGCGCTACGGCCTGGAGCTGGACGAGCGGTTTGCCGAAGAGCTCGCGCTCCTTTGCGTATTTCATAGCCCTGTCGAAGGCCCCCTGGGCCACGCCCACGCCTTGGGCCGCTATCTCCACCCTCGATATATTGAGGAACGACAGGGTGTGGTAGAAGCCCCTGTTAAGCTCGCCCAACAGGGCATCGCCCGGCACGCGCACGTCGGAGTAGGAGACCTCGCACGTCTGGCTGGGTCTTATGCCTAGCTTGCCCGTGAGCTTGGAGATCTCCAGGCCCGGCGCATCGGTGGGCACTATGAAGAGCGTCTGGCCACGGTAAGGCGGCTCGACGGTCATGTCGGTCTGGCAGAGCGTCACTATGTAGCGTGAAAGGTTGGCGTTCGTGATGAACATCTTAGCGCCGTTGATGACCCACTCATCGCCCTCTTTTCGGGCCGTGGTGCCCAGGCGCTTGGAGATATCGCTGCCGCCGGAGGGCTCCGTGAAGGCAGCTGCCGAGAGCGACTCGCCCTTGAACACAGGCGGTATCCAGCGCTCTTTCTGCTCCTCTGTCCCGAACATGAGTATCAGCTCTGCCCCGAAGTCGGCCAGGGTAAGCGTTATGCCCAGGTCGGGGTCAGTACGACACATCTCCTCCGTCACGAGCGCGTTCTCAAGCACCCCGTAGCCCTGCCCGCCGTACTCCTCCGGTACATGGATGCCTATGAAACCCAGTTGGCAGGCCTTCCGATAGAGTTCCATGGGGAATTCCTCTGTCTCGCTGTAGCGCTTCAATAAGTCCTCCGTGAACTCCTTCTCGCAGAACTCCCGTACGGCCTGGCGTATGGCCTCCTGCTCCTCCGTGAGCTTGAACTCCAAGCTACCACCATAGCCCAGGTGTGAGGCCGGGACTTAAAACTCACCTCAACTAGGGCTATTTCGTCCAACAACCTCACATCAGCCGGGACTAGCTCCTTAGCGGGCACAGCCTCCGGTCGAAATGACCTGCAAAAATCCGCGCTAGCGATTTTTCAGGGCGCGTACTCGCGGCCGAAGAGTGTCCTCGATATTATCAGCTTCTGTATGTTGGTGGTGCCATCGCCTATGAGTAAGCCCCTCACGAGCCTGAAGGCCCTCTCGAGCGGGTAATCGGCCGTGTAACCCGCGGCCCCGAGCGTCTGGAGGGCATCGTTTATGGCGTAGAAAGCCACCTCGCACCCGTACCACTTCGCGGCCGACGCAAGGGCCATAGAGGGCTTCCCGCGGTCCGCGAGCCACAGGGCCTTATAGGCCAGCAGCCTCGCGGCCTCTAGCTTGGTCCAGTGCTCGGCTAGCCTGAAGCTAACGCCCTGGAACTTAGATATGGGCTTGCCGAAGGCCTTCCTCTGCTTCGCGTACTTTATCGCTTCCTCCAAGCACATCTCAGCTGTTCCAAGGCCCAGAAGGACCACGTGGACCCTCAGCATGGAGAGCTCCGCCATCAGCAGCTTAAAGCCCATGTTCTCCTCGCCCACCAAGTGGCCCGACGGGACCTCCACGTCGGTGAAGCGTACGCCCCCGAAATCACCCTTGTATTCGGTGGCCATGGTCTTGAGCTCGTAGGGCTCCACGCCTTCCCTCTCCCGCTCCACCAGGAGGAGGCTTATGCCTAGGTGGGGCTTTGGAGCGCCTTCCCATGTCCTCGCGGATATAATGTATATGTCCGAGATGCCTGGCTCGCTGACGAAGGCTTTCTCGCCATTCACCACATAATAATCGCCCTCTTTAACAGCCCTGGTGGTTATAGCAGCCGCGTCTGAGCCGCAGCCGGGCTCCGTGTAGGCACCGCATATCACTAAGTCGCCTCTCAAGAGGCGCCCTATCATCTCGTCCCTTAGGCCCGGGTTCTTCACGTGCAGGAGCTGCTTGGCGAAGTGAATGGTCAGGAATATCTGGGCTGGACGCCATAACACCCCATGACCTCGGATAAGATGCCGAGTTCCACGTTGCTCAGCCCGCTCCCCCCGAGCTCCTCAGGCACGGCCGCGCCCATCTAGCCTACCTGGGCGCACTTCCTCACCAGCTCTCTCGTGAACCTACGTTCCTCAAGCCAATCACGGAGATTGGGCTTCACTTCCTTCTCGCAGAACTCCATGGCAGATTGCATGAGGAGTTCTTCATCCTGGGTGAAGCTGAAGTCCATAAGGGCGCCACCGTCTCGCCATCGGCCACCGGATTAATTAAAACCTTCTTTAAGCGCCCTCCTCCGGCTTGAGGGGCGTCATGGAGCCCCCTAAAGCCGAGATATGCTCGGATAGCTCCATTATCACTTTCTCCATGCGCTTCCTGGCCTCGCTGGCGGAGGGCGATACTGTGGCCACGTATATCTCCAGGTAGCGGCGTCCTTCGTCGGCCTTAGGGTGGGTCTTCACGTAGACGTCTGGGTAGGCCCTGCGGAGCTCCTTGAGCGCCCCGGCTAGATCGGCCTCCCTGACCCCAAAGGCCAGGAAACGGGCCTCGTAACGCGCTAGGCCCCTGGCTAGCTCGGCTAGGATGGGCTCTACGTGTCGCTCGAACATGGCCTCCATCTCCTCTGGCACGCCGGGGAGGGCCACTATCTTGGTGCGCCCCTCCTCCACCAGGATGCCCGGTGCCGTCCCAATGGGGTTCTCGAGCGGCACGGCCCCCTCAGGCAATTTGGCCATCTTCACGACTGCCGTCGTGAGCTCAAGCCCTTTACGCTCGTAAGCGCGCTTCACCATACCGAGCGCTTCCTCGTTTAGAACGAACTTTCTGCCGAGGGCGAGGGCTATGGCCTCAGCCGTCATGTCATCGGGCGTCGGCCCTAAGCCGCCTGTGAGGAGCACTAGATCAGGCCCCCGGGCCAGGGCCTCCTTGAGGGCAGCCGAGATATCCTCGAGCGCGTCTCCCACGACCGTTATGCGCCTGACAGTCAGGCCCCTGGCGGAGCAAATCCTCGCCATGCGCTGGCCGTTCGTGTTTGAGACACGGCCATCTAGGAGTTCGTTGCCCGTGTTTATTATCTCGACTGATGCCGGCATCTCGGTCTCCATGCGGCCAGCAGCCTAAAAAGGCTTAAGGCCTCAAGCCCCGCTCGCACTTCAGCTCCCGCTTACGCCCGTGCACTCGCCGATAGCCACCGTTAATGCGCCGGGCAGGTCTCCAACGCCCATCCTGAGGGCGAAGAGTCCCATAGAGCGCACTCCCGAAACCGGCTCTATTATCAGGCCTTTCCTCTCAGGGGCGAGCGGCTTCAAGAGGCATTCTCCGACCTCGCCCGACGCCAGTGCCTTCACTTCACGCCCTCCCTCGCCCCAGAGGTGTTCTACCCTGGCTGGCACGGAGGCCTCGTGGCAGTAGAGCAGGGGACAGGAGCCAGCCCTGAGTTCCAGAGGCCCTAAGACCCTGACACGCGCTTCCACGAGCTTGGCCACGCGGGGCGCGCCCTCCGGCCCGCAGATGACGGAGCCCTTCTTCAGGTCATATCTGGCCACGCCAGCCAACCTCACGCCCACGTCATCGCCCGGCCCAGCCAGCTCCAGCTCGCGGCCCCAGGATTGCACGGATTCCACGTGCCCCACGGCCCCTACCGGCAGGACGAGCACGTCATCGCCCGGCCTGAGGATCCCGGACCTGATCACGCCGGCTGCCGCCCGGGCGGCATCGTAGTAACGGTGGACCGGCAGCCTGAGCGGCTTATCGTTAGGCCTCTCAGGCACCTCCAGGCTCTTAATGGCCTCTAGGAGCGTTGGCCCATCGTGCCAGGGCATCTCGCTCGAGGGAGCCGTCAAGTTCTCACCCCTAAGGGCCGATATGGGCACGAAGATAGCCTTGGGACGATAGCCCAGCTCGTCTAAGAGATTCTCGCAGAACTCAACTGCTTTTTCAAAGGCATCACGCTTGTAGCTTACTAAATCCATCTTATTCACGGCCATTACGGCCTGCTCGACGCCGAACGCCGAGCAGAGGGCCAGGTGCTCTCTCAGGCC
Source organism: uncultured Candidatus Bathyarchaeia archaeon (assembly GCA_964638535.1). Classification (GTDB taxonomy): domain Archaea; phylum Thermoproteota; class Bathyarchaeia; order EX4484-135; family EX4484-135; genus EX4484-135. The sequence continues at coordinate 36,448 of CAZWYW010000008.1, forward strand.
CAACAGCTCGCCTTGCTTAGTAATATCCGGGGCGCTCAGGACCACGAGGGCCGCATCGGCCTGTGATATACCCGGCACGGCATTACCGATATACTTCAGCAGGCCGGGCATGTTGATGAGCTTAACCCTGAAAGGCCCGAGGTCCAGGGGCCTCCAGGCCGAGAGGTCGAGCGTGTGGCCTCTCCTCCTCTCCTCAAGCCCCGTGTCTATTATGAAGGCATAACAGGAGCCCTCGAGGCCCAGCTGCCGGGCCAAGCCCGCCATCCTCTCGACTAGCTTACCGCTTACCTGGCCTAGCTCGTGCAGGAGGCGCCCTATCAACGTGGATTTCCCGTGCCAGGCCTCTCCCACCACGGCCAGGTTAAGGATGGGCTTCAAGGCTGGCCCTCACCCCCGGCCAGCCTGGCCCTGACCTCGCGCACTAAGTCGGCCAGGGCCACGGGCACCTGCTCCCTCGTAGCCATGTCCCTGAGCATCACGCGCCCTTCCTCGCGCTCCCTCGGCCCTACTATGATGGCTAGCCTGGCGCCCAGTTTGTCGGCCAGGGATAGCTCTTCTCTCAGCTTCTTCCTCATGAGGCTAACCTCGGCCTTAATGCCAGCGGACCTGAGGGCCTCGGCCACTTTGACCGCGTAATCGAGCACCTCTGGCGAGACGGGCGCGATATACACATCGCACCTAGGCTTCACGGGCAACTCGGCGCCGGAGCGCTCGAAGGCTAACACCAGCCTATCTATGCCGAAGGCGAAGCCCACAGCCGGCAAGCTGGGGCCGCCGAACTCCTCTATCAGCTTGTCGTAGCGCCCGCCGCCGCAGACCTGTTTCTGGGCGCCGAGGGGCGGGAAATCAATCTCGAATACCGTGCCCGTGTAGTATTCCAGGCCCCTCACTATGCTCATGTCCACCACGTAATTGCGCACGCCGAACCATACCAGCGCGTCTAAGACGGCCTCGAAGCGCTCTATGGCCTCTCCCACAGGGCCTGAGGAGCCCAGCAGGCCCTTGAGGCGCTTAAGGGCTTCTTCCCTCGGGCCGCGGATCTCCATGAGCTTGAAGAGCTTATCGGCTACCTCGAAAGGCATCTTGAACAACTTGCGCTCGCCCCCTTCCTCGTAGGGCACGCCGTAGTAGGCCCACTTCAGTTTGGCCATGAGCACCAGCTCCCCGGCCTTGCGCTCTATCACGTCGCGGAGCTCGTTAAAGGCGCCTTGCTCGTGGAGTTCCCTGAGCCTGTAGACGCGCGGGTCCAGCTCCAGGAGGGACTCGTAAGAGGCCGGTATCGGGCTCTCGCCGGCATCTAACCGCTTGAGCTCTTCTTCCTTCCAGAGGCGGACCTCATCGCAGCGTCTCACGAGGTCAGATAGCTCATCTGGCCCAAGGCGTTCTCCCCTGGCCAGCTTCTGGCCGTAGAGCCTCAGCTTGTCCACGGAGCTGCTGAGGGAATCCAGGGGCCCTACTATGCGATTCCTGACCTCCTCGGGCACGCCCGCCTGGGCTAGGAAGGCCCTTATCACAGCCATATCCCCTATCCTGAGTGAGCAGCCCTCCAGGCCCAGCTCCTCTAGGACGCGCGTGGCCAGCCTTATGACCTCGGCATCTGCTTCTGGGTGTGGCGAGCCTATGAGCTCCACGCCCGCCTGCCAGAACTCGCGGTAACGGCCTGCTTGGGGCTCGTCGTAGCGGTAACAGGAGCCTATGTAGTAGAGCTTCAGGGGCTTCTTGGAGAGGTCCAGCTCGCCGGTAGCCAACATACGGGCTACAGGTGCTGTGAGCTCGGGCCTGAGGGCCATCTCGCCTTCATCGATGCGGAAGACGAACATCCGACTCCTTATCTCCTCGCCAGAGCGGAGCGCGAAAAGCTCGAAGCGCTCGAAGATGGGCGTGCAGACCTCTTGGTAGCCGTAGAGCTCTAGGACGCGCCTTATGACACGTTCCACGTAAGTTCTCTTAGCCATCTCCTCTGGAGGCCAGTCCCTAAGGCCCCTGGGCAGTTTCAGGGCTAACTTCTCCATGACCTCAACACCCCCACGTGATATCCTTGTGGGCTTGAGACGAGCTCGGCGATCGGGCAGGCCAGTAGGTCCCTAGAGGTGAAGAAGATCGCCCCTTTGCACCCCTGCTCCCTCGGGTTGGAGGGATGGCATCGTCCTTTATTTAAGGTTTCCCAGCCAGCCGCTCAAGCCTTCCTCGCGGCTTCTGAGAGTTCGGCCAGCAGCTCAGGCCTCAGGTCCCTGAGCATGGGAAGGAAGACGCCCGCTCTGTCTGCGTCCACCAGGTCTACCTCGGCCACCACCAGATCTTCCTCGTCGTAGCGGGCCTTAGCTATGATGGAGCCCGTCGGCCCTAGGAGGCGCGAGCCGCCCCAGAAGTGGAGGCCGTCCTCGCGGCCCACGAGGTTTACGTAGGCTAGGTGGACGGTGTTCTCCAGAGCCCTCGCGGCCAAGAGGGTCTCGAAGTAGGCGCGGCGCACGCCCGGGGAGGCCGAGATAGCAACTATGAGCTGGGCGCCCCTTAGCCTGAGCAGCCTAGCGACCTCGGGGAAGAAGACATCATAACATATCATCATGCCTATCCTGCAGAGGCGCGTCTCAAAGACGCGGGCCGTATCGCCGAGCCTGAAGTAGCGTTTCTCCTCGAAGACGCTGTGGGTCGGGAGGTACATCTTCCTGTAGGAGCCCACTAATCCCTCAGGCCCCACTAGGACAGCCGTGTTATAGAGGACCGCTTTTGAGATGCGGCTGGCCTCCGGGAGGCCAAAGACTATGTAAATGCCTTCTCGTCTCGCTACCTCGGCCATCTGCTCCGTAGAGGGGCCTGGCACGGGCTCGGCCAGCTCGTAGTAGAGGTCACGGCAGACATAGCCCGTGAGGGAGAGCTCAGGAAAGATCACGAGTTCAGCACCTTCCCCACGCGCTTTACGGGCCATCTCCTCCATCTTGGTCAGGTTAGCCTCCTTATCGCCTACCACGCACTCCATTTGCGCCAACGCTATCTTGAAGCGCCCTCCGATCGCTGCTGACGTCACGCATGCTCACCTCCTGAGGGCATACGGGAGCCTGAAGTCGTGGCCCACGGTCCTGTAAGCCAGCTTAACCGTTATGGGAGCCCGGCGCTTGTGTTCGTTCGCCAGCCAGCGGTCCCTCACGGCCAGCACGGCCTCTAACGGCAGGCCCAGGTCAGCCGCTATGCGTTCCGGGGGTATGAAGTGTTCTAGGCCGTAGAGAATTAGGTCCAGGACCTCGTATTTCATGCCTAACTCGCCCTCAGCCATCTGGCCGGGCAAGAGGGCAGGCGTGCTGGGCTTCCTTATTATCTCCTCCGGCACCCCCAGGTAACGGGCTAACATGCGCACCTGCGTCTTGAAGAGGTCCGCTATGGGCTCTATATCGGCTGCCCCATCGCCCCACTTCGTGTAGTAGCCCAGCATGGCCTCTGATTTGTCCGTAGTCCCGCAGACCAACAGGCCGTAGCGGTTCGCGTAGTAGTAGAGGCAGAGCATGCGAACTCTGGGCTTGAGGTTAGCCCTAGCCATGTCGTCGCCTGGATCGTAAGCCGGGAGGGAACCATAGATGGCCTTGAGGATGGGCGTGATATCCACGTGCTCTACCCTGATGCCCAATTTCTCGGCCACTATCTCCGCGTGCCTTATGGCCTCTGGGTCATAGGTCTCTTCCTCAGGCATTATGAGGCCCAACACCTTATCTGGCCCGAGCGCCCTGACGGCCAACGTGGCCGTGGTGGAGCTGTCTAGGCCGCCTGAGAGCCCTATCACGAGTCCCCTCGCGCCCACTGAGGCCACATAATCCCTTATGAACTTAGTGATGTAGGCCGTGACGCGTTCTTCGTTTATCTTGAGCACTTCAGGCCCAAGCCTCACAGCCCGCCACCACGCGCCCTTCGGAATAACGTTATTAAGCTCTTACCTCCCGATCACCGCCTGAAAGGCGGAGAGTGCGCGGGTTGGGGAGGAGGAAGAGGAGGCGTAAAATCATAGTCAGACGGAAGACGTTGCCTAAGGTCTTTACGTGCCCTAAGTGCGGCATGCAATCTGTGGTGGTCAAGATAACGGCCGGCCCTTCCGGCCGGATAGCACACGTAGTTTGCGGCCGCTGTGGTCTCTCGGCTGACGTGCCTGTGAGCCCCATCCACAAGGAGGTAGATGCCTACTGCAAGTTCGTGGACGCTTACTACGCTGGCGAGGTGGGATGATGGCCCCGAGGCCCGGCAGGGTAGAGCGCTACCTGCTGGACAGGATAGGCGAGGAAGGCGCTATCCACATGACGCTCCTTGACCCCGAGAAGGTCCCGCCCGAGAAGGCCGCGAGCATAGCGGAGGAGGCCGAGACTGCGGGTACGGCGGCTATCATGGTGGGCGGCTCCACGCTGGCCACCACTGAGGAGCTAGATGGCGTCATCTTGGCCATCAAGGAGCGCGGCGTGGGCGTGCCGGTGATCCTTTTCCCGAACAACATAACGGGTATCAGTAAACACGCCGATGCCATTTGGTTCATGTCCCTCCTGAACTCCACGGACCCCTACTTCATCATAGGAGCCCAGGTCTTGGGTGCTCCTCTGGTGAAGCGCCTCGGCTTAGAGGCCATCCCGATGGGTTACATAATCATAGGCTACGGGGGCGCGGCGGGCATCATAGGCCGGGCTACCCCAATACCCTACGAGAAGCCAGAGCTGGCAGCCGCTTACGCCATGGCTGCTGAATGCTTGGGCATGAGGTTCGTCTACCTCGAGGCTGGCTCCGGCGCACCCAGGCCGGTGCCGGAGGACATGATAAAGCTCGTGAGGAAAGCCGTTAGCATACCTCTCCTAGTTGGAGGAGGGTTAAGAGATGGAGATAGCGTGGAGAAGGCCGTGAGGGCCGGCGCTAATGTGGTCGTCACGGGCACCGCCGTGGAGACGGGCAAGCGCATCAAGGATAAGATAAGGGCCTTCATAAAATCGATAAAGGAGGGCGTGAAGCTCAGGGGGACGCGGGGCACCAGCCTTTAATCACCCTTTTAAAACTTTCAGCCGTCCCTATCCCGTGCGTCTGTAGCGCGTGGACAGGCAGTATAAGGCCCCGCCTACCCGCTGCTAGCTGGGCATGGCCGGGGACAGCGACCTGGAAGCGTACAGGCGCTCTGTCATGGAGGAATTCGAGCGGTTATTGGCGGTAGCCCGGGAAGCTAGGGCCAAAGGGCTTGACCCAGAGCTAGAGCCAGAGCCCGGCCTAGCCCACGATGTAGCTAGCCTGGTCGAGGGCATGACGGGCCCCCCGGGCGTGGCGGAGCGCATAAGGGAGCTCTCAGCCGAGATGGAGAAGGACGAGCTAGCCTTCAGGATAGCCGAGGAAATAGTAGCTGGCCGATTCGGCGACCTCGGGGGCGAGGAAAAATGCGCCGAGCAGGCCATAAGGACCGCCCTGGCCATTCTGACCGAGGGCGTCACCGCCGCGCCGGTCCAGGGCATCTCGTGCGTGAGGATAAAGCGTAACCTAGATGGCACGCGTTACTTGGCCATATATTACGCTGGCCCCATACGCTCAGCTGGCGGCACCGATCAGGCCCTGACGGTCGTGATAGGCGATGTGGTGCGCAAGGCCCTGGGCCTAGACCGCTATAAGGCCACGGAGGCCGAGGCGAGGCGCTTCGTGGAGGAGATAAGGCTCTATGAGCGCGAGGTCGCGCGCTTCCAGTACAACGTGCCCGACGCCGCCATCGTCAAGGCCGTGATGAACTTGCCCATCGAGGTGAATGGCGTCCCTACTGACCCCGTGGAGGTCTCCTTCTTCCGCGATTTGCCGCGCGTGGAGACGAACAGGCTCAGGGGCGGCGCCCTCCTCGTGCTCAACGACGGCATCATAGGCCGGGCTAAGAAAGTGCTGAAGGTCGTGGAGAAGCTGGGCCTGGAGGGCTGGGATTGGCTGGCTGAGCTGGCTGAAGAAGCCAGCAAAACGAGCGGGGAGGGCGAGAAGGAGGGCGTGTTAGACGAGGTCATAGCCGGCCGTCCTGTGTTCTCCATGCCGGACCGGCCGGGGGGCTTCAGGCTGAGGTACGGGCGCTCTAGGAACACGGGCTTAGCGGCCGTGGGCGTCCACCCAGCCACCATGGTGCTCCTCAAGGGTTTCTTAGCCGTTGGAACGCAGCTTAAGCTCGAGGTGCCCGGGAAGGGCGGCGTGGCCATGCCCGTGGATGGCCTGGAGCCGCCTATCGTGAAGTTGAAGGACGGTTCCGTGGTCCGCGTGGAGACGGTCGAGCAAGCGAGGGCCTTAGCCGGTCAAGTCGAGAAAATCTTCTTCCTCGGCGACCTCTTAATAAGTTACGGCGATTTCCTTTACAATAACAAGGAGCTGCTGCCCTCCGGTTACGTGGAGGAGTGGTGGGCTCAGGAAGCCCAGCGGGCCATTAAAGAGCGCTTCGGGGGTGATATTGCGCAGGCCGCTGAGGCAGCCGGCTTACCGCCCGTCGAGCTTGCTAGGCTGCTCGAGGAACCCATGGGGGCCAGGATAAGCGCCCGGATGGCCATAGGGCTCTCAAGAGCATTAGGCATACCGCTCCACCCTAGGTTCACCTACTTCTGGCACCTCCTGAGCCCGGTGGAAATCCTGGCCCTGAGAAGCTGGGCCTCATCGTGTGAGCTCCTGGTGGATGACGGTGGTGAAGTAAGGGGCCTTAAGGGCGAGGCCAGGGAGGAAATCAAAGAGCTTCTCGAGCGCCTCTGCGTCCCCCATGTCATGAAGGGTCAGGAAGTGCTCGTGGAAGGCGATGATGCTCTCGCCTTGGCCACCTGCCTGGGCGTCGTAGGCCGGGAGGAGCTGGCGAGCGAACTCGAGAGCGTCCGCGACAGCTTAGAGCTGGTAAAACGCCTCTCCGGCCTGGAGGTGCGTAATAAGGCCCCCGTTTTCCTCGGGGCCCGTATGGGCAGGCCTGAGAAAGCCAAGGAACGCGAGATGAAACCGCCTGTCCACGTGCTCTTCCCCGTCGGCCTAGCGGGCGGCCCCCAGAGGAACCTAATCGAGGCAGCCAAGAAAGAACTCGTGGAGGTCGAGCTAGCCAATAGGCGCTGCCCGAGCTGTGGCCTCGAGACGTACTGGCCCAATTGTCCTAGATGTGGGGCCAGGACTGAGCCCGTTTACGCCTGCCCGAGGTGCGGCCGCGAGCTGAGCGAGGGCCGCAGCTGCCCTTCCTGTGGTGTGAAGGCTACAGCCTCTAAGAAGAGGTTGGTCCCGCTGGGCGAGCTGATTAAGCAGGCTTGCGAGAGATTGGGCTTGAGGAAGCCGCCTGATGTCGTCAAAGGCGTCAAGGGGCTCATAAATGAGGAGAAGGTGCCGGAACCCGTGGAGAAGGGCATCTTAAGGGCCTTACACGGCCTCTCGGTCTTCAGAGACGGCACGGTACGCTTCGATGCTACCAATGCGCCCCTCACGCACTTCAAGCCAACCGAGATAGGCACACCCGTAGAGGTCCTGAGGCACCTGGGCTACGAGCGCGATGTCGAGGGGCGTCCGCTCGAGAGGCCCGACCAGCTATGCGAGCTGAAGCCCCAAGACGTCATCTTGCCCAGGGAGGCTGGCGAGTACCTGGTGCGCGTGGCGAAATTCGTGGACGATTTGCTCGTGCGCTTCTACGGCCTGGAACCCTACTATAAGGCCGAGGTGCCTGAGGACTTAGTAGGGCACCTCATCATGGGCCTAGCGCCCCACACCTCCGTGGGCGTGATCGGGCGTATCATAGGTTTCACGGACGCCAAGGTCTGCTACGCGCACCCTGTCTGGCACTCGGCCAAGAGACGTGATTGCGATGGCGATGAAGATAGCGTGTCCCTCGTTCTGGACGTGCTGCTGAACTTCTCACGGACCTACTTACCCGCCAGGCTGGGCGGCATGATGGATGCGCCTATATTCCTCATGCCCGTGGTGAGGGCGCAAGAGGTCCAGAGGCAGGCCCAGGAGGTAGACGTGGCCTGGTCCTACCCGCTCGAGTTCTACGAGAAGACTTGGGAGAAAACACCCGCCAGGGAAGTCGAGGGCCTCATAAAGGTCCTTAAAGATGTCCTGGCCGAGGAAGGCGATTGTTCTGGCCTGGGTTTCACCCACCCCACGGGCCGCGCGGATGAGGGCGTGTTAGAGACGGCCTATAAGAAACTTAAGACCATGAAGGAGAAGCTCGCTGGCCAGATGGGCCTAGCCGACATGATAGAGGCCGTGGACGCCCGTGAAGTAGCGGCCAAGGTGCTCACCACGCACTTCCTCAGGGACCTATTGGGCAACATAAGGGCCTTCGCCACCCAGGCCCTCAGGTGTAAGCGCTGCAACAAGCGCTTCAGGCGCGTCCCCCTCTCCGGCCGCTGCGACGCCTGCGGTGGCGAGCTGACGCTCACTGTCCACAGGGGCTCGGTAGAGAAATACCTGCGCGTGGCAGAACACCTAGTGGAGCGCTACGGTCTAGAAGGCTACTTAGCCCAGAGGCTAGAGCTCATAAGGCAGGAGATAAGCGCGCTCTTCGGCGGGAAAGGGGCTAAACAGGTCTCACTATCCGATTTTATGTGAACTCCTCGGGAATTCCTGGCCGGTGGTGGGGCCGCGGGGATTTGAACCCTGGACCACCAGCGCCCCAGGTTAAAACTGAGTCCTTTACTTTCACCGCCCCCTCTTCGGCCTCCTCTAGGGGCCTGGTTCTTATGATCTTGACTTAGAAGTATGGGTCTATGAGTTTAAGGTCGTGAAACGGCGTAAGGGGATAACAACATAACGTTTTTATGACTGAAGCCAGCCTGAGATAATGACGCACATGGCGCCCTCCTGAGTACTCACACCGTAAGGTGTGGGGCCGTGAGGGGGTGTCTCCGTGTGCGGATGACCGGGCCAGAAACCAGATGAGGCCCGGCACTTCTCCCTGTTAGAGGAGAGCTAATATCCTACGGAAATCCCACATATCATATCTTATAATCCGATCTGCTCGGCCCCTGTAAGCTACTCTATGGGCTTCAGAGCGTTTCCCAATCCTTGAAAAGGATATGAGTGCTCTATTGATGTTAAGCCTACTGGCCAATATGTCTCTTAACCTATTCTCTTGGCCCGGATATTCCTCGTCTATCACGAGGATATCTCCTAGTCTCAATATTCCAGAGTCTCTTAAAGCTAAGTAGAGGAATATGCCAAATAGCTTAATGTGAGGATCCTTAACATTCCTCCGACGTAAAAAGCTCAAAAGCTTTCTCTTGAGATCAGCATCTATTATCACGAGAAGCTTCTGATGCCCTCTAACCATCCCGATACGGGTATTCGCATGAGTCTGCTCTATTTTAATGCTTTGATCCACTTCTACCTCCACAGCCACAGAGTAATGAATTGCTCACAAAAAGCATACGCCACTCAAAGATTAAATAGAATGTCGCTCCTTGGCTGAAGAACTTCGGTGTTTTAGTAGCCTTTTGGCCCAAGCTCTAATGTTTCTTTCGGGCCTACGGTCTCGGGGCCAAGGTTTATGCCCCTCGCTTTTACTCTCACTCGGGGGCTGGCTTGAGGACTGTGGTTAAGGTCGGTGAGCATTACGAGGTGACCATCCCGGAGGACATCAGAGAAAAGCTTGGCATTAAGCCCGGGGACGAGCTCTTAGTGTCCGAGAGGGATGGCCTCATAATCATGAGGAAGGCGATGAAGAAGGACCTGCTGGAGTTTGCCGGCTGTTGGCGGGGTTATCCAGAGGACATAGGGGCCTTCATGAGCGAGCTTAGGAAGGTGTGGTCTACGTGGAGGGCCTAAGGGGCCTGTGCTTAGATACGGACATCCTTGTGGACTACCTGAGAGGGCCCTCAGACATCGTGATGAGATTATTCGAGCTGGCCCTCGATAAGGTGCCCTGCTTTCCACTACCGTCATCAACGCCTTTGAGATATGGTTGGGCGTGTTCCTAGCGCCTGAGCCAGATCGCATTTTGAAATCGACCGAGGAATTCCTAAACAGCCTAGTCATCTTGGACCTAGATTATGAGGCAGCAAAGGAAGCTGGGAGGTTAATGGCGATGCTCAGGAAAAGAGGGGCCGTAATTGACGTGAGGAACATGCTCGCTGGCTGCATCGCTAAGAGACATGGCTTGCCCATGGTTACAAGAAACCTCCGCCATTACCTAAGGATAGACGGTTTGAGAGTTCTATCACCTGAGGCCGCTCTTAAGAGTCTCGAAGAGCTCTAATGAGGAGAGTTGACCAACGGGAGCTATCCGGACAAGCTCCGCTGGAGCCAGGGAAAACGTGGTCTCGAGCCGGGATGTTTTTCGAGGAAAGGGCAGGCGGATCTATATCTTGGTTCTACACGGCTGTCAGAGGTACTACCTTGGCCCGGCGGGCAAAGTTAAAGCGAAATGGCCTTATCTGGCTGAAAGGAGCTTGGTAGAACGTGGTAGACATGAGCAGGCTGAGATGGAATATATCATAAGAGCCATGAGGCTGATAAGCCGTGACCTCCTCGGCGAGGCTAGGGACCATCATCCCTTAGCCGTGGTCTGGGGACCTGATGTCAAGCCTAGCTTCATAACCTGGATGAGGCAGAATGGCAAAGACGAGAGATATATCAAGATCTGCGTGAGCTACTTAGACCGCTTCGTAACCGAGCCCATAAGGACGCCTGAGGACGTACTCAAGTGCTTTGAGCGGTGTAGGAGCCACAACTTAGACCGAGCTCTTAGAAATCTCTTGAACTTCTACCGAGACATAAAGGGCTATGATGAGGGCTTCATCCTAAAGCTGAAGAGGGCTATCCCGCACATCAAAAACAGGCACAGACGAATACGTGCCTACTGAAGAACGGATAGTAGAGACCTTCA
>CAZWYW010000009.1:0-46039 GCA_964638535.1 uncultured Candidatus Bathyarchaeia archaeon
AACAGCCAAATTCCGAACATTAAGCACATCAGACTTTTATGGGCATAAAAGTCCCCTCATCTCCAGGTCCAACCCCAAAAACTTAATAGAACATTCTGCCTAACCGCCTAAAGTCTTATAAGCTAGCTAGCCCTTACACTAAGGCTGAGGAGCTATGATGGCGCGGAGACTGGCTCTACTAATCCTGCCAACACTCCTCATCCTCGGGTTCATAGCGCCTATCGCTAATGCGAGCACCCATCCAATTTCAACGTCGGTCCTCAACGACACCAGCCTAGCTCGAGCGGTGGACCTCACGACCTTAGCCAAGTTAGCTACTAAGCAAGGAGCCCTGTCAAACTACTGGCCTGATAAAGAAGAACTATTAAGCTACATAAACTCTTACTTCAGGACTAGCAGCAAGTACATAGACCCCGAACTCTACAAGATAAACGAGCCTACCAGAGTCATCCTAGCTGTAAAGTCCGATGTACCTGTCAGCACTATAGCTAAGCACATGCTGACCTGCAGAGCTACCCCAATGCTCGGCAACTTCTACTTAGTCTTTGGCCTCGTGGATAGCGAAGGTCTTGAAGGCCTACTACATGCTGATGGCGTTATCATGGCTCTTAAGGATATCATGCTGGTAGAGCAACTCGGCGTTCCTATGCCTAAGCCTAACTCACTAGAAGAACTTAAATCACTCATAAGATGGCCCGGGAAGCCCGCGATCTCCACGCCTGAGGAAAAGAATACACTTGAAGCTAATCCGTCGATCGAACCTAGCATGTGGTGGGTCACAGAGATCCAAGGCGCCCAAGCCGTCTGGAACCTCGGCATCACTGGCGTGAACGTCACCATAGCAATAGTAGACACCGGCATTGACTTTGGCACCTTCATGCTCTCCTACCCAGACTACATAGCCAGGTATAGCGAAACCGTAAACTGGCCTGCTAGCGCTGATGTAGACGCTCTCCACATGGCCATAACTAACATCACGGTGACCGCATTTGGGAACGCCTCAGGCGTATTCATACCCACTGCCGGCCTAGATCCACTAGTATACTTCCCGATCTTAGCGCTATGGGGATGGATACCGCCAGTGGTACCCCTCTCTTGGCTCATAGGGGTACCATGGCCCTGGGACATGAACGTAACCGGCATCATGAACTCTGGAGAAACCTGTAAGTTCGGCATACTAAGCGAACTGGCTTACCCATTCGTGTTCATCTTCCCTGTTATTGTGCTTGATGCAGACAACGACGGCACTTACGACACAGTCTACATTGACCTCTCCTTCTGGCTAGCTGAGATGTATGGATTCCCGCCCGATCTCAGTTTCTCTAACGACCCACCTGTAACAGCTGATCAGCCAATCGCGGCTATAGACTTAGACGGTGACGGCTTTAACGACATATCATGCGGTAGCCTTAGCTACTTCTTAGATGTCTGGATGGCCTGTCCAAACCCTGGGGAAGTTGGCGGTATACTAGAACCTATAGATGACACTGGGAACTACACATGCTTCATGTTCGACTTCTACGGTCACGGTACATCCTGCGCTAGCTGCGCAGCTGGCAAGTTCATGGCCCATCCAATAGCTGGCCCTGGTATGGCACCTGGCGCTAAGCTCATGGGCGTATTAGCTCTGTGGCTCGGCGATGTCATAGAAGGCGAACTCTGGGCAGCCGGTTTCGACCTAATACCTGGCACTGGAGGCTGGAGCTATGTGCCTAACTACGGCTGGACCTGGGGCATATGGCAGTACACGGGCAACCACAAAGCCGACATCATAAGTAACTCTTGGGGCGCTTCCGCATGGGCACTCTATGCTCTCATGGAAAGAGCACCTTGGTACGATGTGTTAACCATAGTCGAAGACTGCCTCATGGTCCCCGGCCTACTTGATCCAGAGTATCCTGGCACCCTAGTGGTTCATGCTGGTGGTAACGGCGGACCTGGTTACGGGACCTTCACCGATCCAGGCTACGGCTTCTTGCCCATAAGCGTAGGTGCTTCAACGTCCATGGCCTGGTCAGCCTGGCCTCAGTACGGTTATGCTGGCGGTTATTATGATGAGGTGATCCCCTGGAGCGCTAGAGGCCCTAACCCTCTGGGAGTGGTAGAGCCAGACGTGGTATCGGTCGGCGCCTATGGCTGGACAGCCATACCAGTGTTCTATGTACTTGGCTATGGCTTCTACGCCTTTAGTCTCTTCGGTGGCACCAGCATGGCCACACCTGTAACGGCCGGGATCTGCGCTCTGGTCATCCAAGCCTACTACGAAGCTCATGGCGAGAAGCCAACTCCCGAGACCGTTAAGGCAATCATTAAGTCTTCAGCTAAAGACATCGGCTATGACCCATTTGTGCAAGGCGCCGGACGTGTAGATGCCCTTACAGCTGTGCTGTTAGCTAACAACACCGAGGGCTTGTTGGTTACGTCCGAAGCTAGCTGGGAGACCCTCAGGGGATTGCTAAGCGATGCCTGGTCTACTGCTTACAATGCCTTCTACTGGCAGCTGACACCTAATATGCCTGAGACATGGCGTGATGTAAGTTGGTTTGCTGGTTATGTGAGGCCCGGCGAGAGCGCTTCAGCTGACTTCACTATATTCAACCCGAATGCGACCTACGAGGCTCAGGTTGAGCTAAGCGCTACTACGTATGAACTCGTGGACGCCTGGACTATAAGCGGCCTAACGGGCCCGGTTTACCCAGCTGACTGGGCACCCTACTACATATGGGGCAACATAACAGTACTAGACAGGGCTCAGATACCGCCTGATGCAGACCTAATGGTCGTCGTCCTAACCTTCCCATACAGTTACTTTGATGTAGACAACGATTACTGGGAGGATAATGAACTCTGGCTCTATGTGGGCGACTGGAATGACACAAACGCCGATGGCTTCATAAACAAGACTGAGGTCTACAGAATAGCATGGTGCGCTGCTACCGGGACTAGCCAACAGGTGTACGTGGGCTTCCCGCTCGAAACCTTCCAGTTCAACCCGATTATCTACGTCAGACAGCTCAGCTGGACTGGGCCAGAGCAGCCTATACCCTTCGAGCTTAGGGTAGAGTTCTGGCATAGAGCTGACTGGAACTGGCTATCTTTCAACACCACAAGCCTCACAGTGCCGGCGGACGGATCAGCTGGCTTCACGGCCACCATAACCATACCGGAAGACGCCCTCATGGGTGCCTACGAAGGCCAGATAATAGTTAATGCCACCATAGGGACTAGCAACTACCTGTTGGCTATACCTGTCTCAGTGACTGTACCACTTGTTATACCCCCTGGAACGCTAAGTCTCGACATTCTCGCACCTGAGGAACAGAGGCTCTACGATCCCTTCAGAGTAGGCGGCTTCTTTGACTGGTACTGGCGGTACGAGACAGGCGACTGGAAGTTCTGGCCCATTGACATAGAAGATCCGACGACTATCTTAGCACTCGTCTTCTGCAACTGGACTGGTCAGATGACCGACGTAGACATGTTCGCAGTTAACCCCAGCTTAGCCATCGTAGACGGGGCAGTAAGCCCGTACTTAGGCGACGGTCGCTTCGCCTGGTACACGAGAACAAACACCACCAGCGAGTTCGTATTCTTAGATATCGGCCTTAACCCCATGGTCCCGCCAACAACTGGCGTTTACACGATACTACTTCATAACGTCCTCTTTAACGGCATGATCTACCCAGAAGAACTCAACTGTAGCATCCGACTGCTTTACCTGAGCCCAAGGGGCACTTACTCAGAACCCATAATGGTCTATGCCAGAAGCGGATCTGCTGTGATACAAGAATTCACGTTAGCTACTGGCCTAAGAATCAACAACATCTACGCGCTTACTGCCTTCTTCGGTCTACCAGACACAGACGTGCCTTCATCTGTGATAATCGATATGCTCGGCAATGTCTCAGCAGGTACAACACTGCCAACCACAACCAGTATCTTTGTACCTCCAAATACCTCAGAAGGCTACTACTTAGCTATCATGATACTTAACGGTACGCTTGCGACGACCGGGACACCTATAACGCTGTTCACGTTCTTCAACGTCACTGTGGACAATACTCCTCCAACCGGCGTTATAATAACTCCCACGAGTGGCTCCTATATACGTGGCGTGACGAACGTGACGGTCTCTGGCGATGATGCTAACTTTGACCGCATGGAACTCTACATAGATGGAACGCTCCTAGCCACCTGGACCACGCCAGGTGAGTATACATTTGCCCTTAACACAACCGCCTACGCAGATGGCGGACACGTACTAACGTTAAAGGTCATCGATAAAGCTGGAAACGAGTTCGAGACTAGTGTAAGCATAACGATAGATAACACGTCTCCAGAGGTCGACATCCTTAGCCCAACAGGCGGTTATTTAGCTGGCACGGTAGACGTAATGCTCTATGGTTTCGATGCTTACTTAGACCGCATAGAGCTCTACATAAATGACACGCTCCTGACCTCATGGTCTGTTAACGGCATTCACACCTACAGCCTAGACACCACCGCCTACGCAGACGGCAGCTACACGTTAAAGGCAAAGGTCATCGATAAGGCCGGTAACGAAGCTGAAGCTAACGTCTCGGTAGTGATTGATAACACGCCTCCGACAGCCGCAATAACAGCGCCTGAAGATGGCGCTGAAGTCACAGGCACTGTGACGATAACCGTAAGCGGTGATGATGCTAACTTTGACCGCATGGAACTCTACATCGACGGTGCCCTCGTAGCTACGTGGACTACCTCCGGCACACACGACTATGAGTGGGATACTACGGCTTACGGTGATGGTGCTCACCGTATCGAACTTCGGGTAATCGATAAAGCGGGTAACAGCGCTGAAGCATCCATAACCGTCTATACAACAAACGTGGCTACGTGGCGGAGGGAAGCGCACACTAGCGGTCTCACCCTCGGCGCAACTGCAGCGGGCATCCCGCTGTTAATCGCGGGTGCGGCGGCGGGCTTCCTGCTGAGAAGAAGGCCGTAAGAGTTCCGCAAACCCCCCTCCTTTTTATTCTCCTACTAAAAGTTCACCTTATTCACTGTATGATTAATGAGCACCAAACTCTTTAATATACGGCCAGGCCTAAAGTACTCATGATGAGGAAGCTGGGCGTAGCAGTCATTGGCGTAGGCTATTGGGGCCAAAACCACGTCAGAGTTCTGAATGAGATAGATAAAGCCGAACTCAAGGCTGTGTGTGATGTGGATTTAGGGAAAGTTAAGCGTATTGGCATGAATTATCGAGTCCCCTATTTTACGGACAGTAAAGAAGTACTGAAAGACGACAACATAGAAGCCGTATCTATTTGCATCTGGCCAACTGCCTTAGCTAAGGAAGCCAAGAAGGCCTTAGAAGCTGGTAAGCATGTGCTAGTAGAGAAACCAATGGCGGCTAGCTCCGAGGAAGCAAGGGAACTTATAAAACTAGCTGAGAAAGAGGACTTGGTGCTGATGGTAGGCTTCGTAGAGCGCTTTAACCCCGGCGTTAACTATGTACGCAGATTAGTAAGGCGCGGAGATTTAGGTGATGTTGTAGTTTTTAACGCTAAGAGACTTTCCCGGTGGCCCATTAGACCCTGGGATATTGGCGTCTTGAAAGACCTTGCTATTCACGACATAGATCTTAGCAGGTACATCCTGGGCGAGGAGCCCGAAACAGTATTCGCTAGGGTGGGCCGGCTTAGGCGGTCGGACGTGAATGACTACGCCCTTGTATTACTTTCCTTCCCTAATGGTAAGGTAGCCTCTATAGAAGCTAACTGGCTCACGCCTTACAAGAAGCGAGAGCTTTCCGTCACTGGTAGTGAGGCTGTGGTAATTCTGAATTATCTGACACAGGAAGTGACGATAGAGAAGAAAGATGGTGCTTATAAGCCAGCTACGAAATGGCTCGAGCCACTGAGACTCGAGTTAGAACACTTTGTAGAATGCGTCCTGACGGGGAAAGAGCCACGAGCTTCCGGTCTAGACGGTCTGATAGCCTTAAGAATATGCGAGTTAGCGCTAAAATCCTCCTCAAGGAGCGAAGTGATTCGCATCCCTAAGAATATTCTGGATCTATAAGATCCCTCCGAGAAGTCTTTAAAAGGTAGCGAGTTCTCTCTTGCTTCATGGGGGCAAAGCATTGGAGCGCATCTTAATAATAGGTCTAGGTGAGGTCGGATCCGCTATCTACGAAATAGCGCGTGAGGTTGGTAAACACGAGGTATATGGTTACGATATAGATCCACTCAAAAGCGTAGATGAGCTTAAGAGGATACCGAGGCCCGTGCATTACCTGCACATTTGCATACCATTCATAGATCTAGAGACTTTCGTAGCAGCCGTCTCGGTATACGCGCGTGATTTTCATCCTAAGTTAATCGTAGTACATTCATCTGTGGCGCCAGGAACCACGCGGAAGTTATACATCCAGCTAGGCATACCCGTAGCTTACTCACCCATACGTGGCAAGCATCCTAAGCTAAAGGAGCACATCCTCTTCTGGCCTAAGTGGGTTGCTGCCTTACCTAACGAGACCCTAAAATTAGCCTCTAAGCACCTCAGAGAACTCGGTCTAAGAGTCAAATCCTACAAAGGCCCTCCAGAGAGCTTAGAACTCGCTAAGCTATGGGAAACAGTTTACCGGGCCCTGATGATAGCTGCCTGGCAAGAACTCCATAGGATGGCTAAAGCTGTCGGCGCTGACACAGCAGTTGTCATGGAATTTGTGGGCGAAGTTCACGAAGTTTTAAGAGACAGGCCCATCTACTTCCCGGGCTTCATAGGCGGACACTG
The DNA here is from genome assembly GCA_964638535.1 of uncultured Candidatus Bathyarchaeia archaeon. Lineage (GTDB taxonomy): Archaea > Thermoproteota > Bathyarchaeia > EX4484-135 > EX4484-135 > EX4484-135. The sequence goes on from CAZWYW010000009.1 coordinate 6,781, forward strand.
TCTTATTCATAACACGCGAATTCTAAACGCGATTTTCTCCAGCAAGCTTCTTCAGGCCGTGTTGGAGTCAAACAACTTAAGGGCTATGGAACTCAAAGAGACTGAGGAAGAAAAGACTGTTAAGAAACTGAGAAAACTTGCATTCAAATACGTAAACAGAGACTATTACGGGAGTATGGAACCCTAGCCTTATTAGGTGGGATCGGCTTGTTAGATGTAGTGGCTGTAGGTAATATCAATGTGGATTTGGCTGTGGAGCTTTCTCGGATACCTGGGCCTGATGAGAAACTTGTAGCTAAGCGACATTACATAACCCTTGGAGGTGCAGCAGCTAATTTCGCAATAGCTTGCGTTAGACTTGGACTAACCTGCGGCCTAATAGCCAGGGTGGGGCAGGATCCCATGGGTGAGATAGCCCTACGGGCACTCTCTCATGAGGGTATTGACATTAGGCATGTGAAGATTTGCCCAGGCCTTTCAACAGGAGTGGCTTTAGTGCTCTGGATCAGCGGCTCCAGAGGCGTAGTGAGTTGCAGAGGAGCTAATGATGCTCTTTCCCCTGCTGACTTAGATAGGGTCTACTTATCCTCAGCCAAGCTCATCCTAGGTGCCAGTTTGAGACTTCCTTTAGCTAAAGCTCTTGCTGAAGCATGTTCAGGCCTGGGCATTACATTAGTCCTAGATCCAGGTGGCACCCTAGCTTCTTATAATTTAAGCGAACTTTCGAACGTCTTAAGAGATGTGGATATCTTCACGCCTAATGAGGTAGAGTTAGCCAGGATAACCGGTCTTAAAGATATCAAGGCTGCCGCTGAAGCTGCATGGTCTCATGGCCCAAAGCTCGTGGTCGTGAAGGCTGGTCCGAGGGGCTGTTTCATCTTTGACGGTCAGGAGTTTCTTCGCATAAGGGCGTTAAAACCGGCCGAGTTCGTGGATCCCACCGGTGCCGGAGACGCATTTAACGCTGGTCTTGCCCTTGGCCTCCTAAAAGGTCTTGAGCCGGTCCAATCAGCCGAACTCGGTGTGGCTATGGCCACGCTTAAGATAGGCCGTAAAGGAGCTAGTAACATGCCCACGCTAAAGGAGCTTAAAGCTTTCTTGGCCCGGGTAGGCTGGCGCTGGCTCTTAGATAAAATTTAAGTGCCAAACTAGCCTGCGCTATCTCGGGGATGAGGGTTGTCCTTCGCGGCCTTCCTCTTCCTCCTCGCCCTTATAGCTAATATCGCTGCTACAACATTCGCGGCCATAACGCTCAAAGGGATAATAAAGCCTGAGTTAATCAGTGACTTAGTCTTTGCTCCAGCGGCAAGACTTAGCCCTTATGCCGCTATCACACTCATCCTACCTTGGGCCATATCAGCCATAGCTGGTGCGGGCAAAGCCGTGAGTTATATGGAACTGCCCATAGTAATGTTCTTCCTCGTACTCGTGCCTTCTCTGCTCATCGCGCTTTCTATCTCCTCCTGGTTCCTCATGATTAATATTTTAGCCCGCTACAAGCGCATTGCCATGCCGGGTCTTGTGGCCTTTCTTCCACCCTCAGCCTTAGCTCTTTACCTGACCCTAACGGCTACCCTTCGTCTCATACATTACTTGCCAAGCAGCTATGTGTTTGTGTTATCCATATTCACGATCTTGCTCACACTTAACGGCTGCACGAGACACGTTCCTAGCTAGATTTAAAGGCGCGGAGTAAACTGTCAGTGGTGCGCGCCTTGAAACCTGAGACTAAGGGTTGGCCTTACATGGGCGAGATGACGTGGCCTGAAGTGGCTGAGTTCCTTAAGCACCATGATGTAGTCATTATACCCGTTGGCAGCTGTGAGCAACACGGTCCTCACTTACCCTTAGACACAGACGCTTATGACGCCTTCTGGGTGGCTCTGCGAGCTGCTAAGAGAGCAGGATGTGCTCTCGTGGCACCTCCTATAAATTACGGGGTTTCATACCATCACATGCCCTTCCCCGGTACTGTTAGCATAAGTCCTGAGACGCTCATGAAGTTAGCCTATGAAGTGGCTGAGAGTCTCATAAAGCACGGCTTTAAGAAAATAGTCTTTGAAAACGGCCACGGCGGTAACGCGCCAGCCTTGAACGCCGCAGCCCAAATGATAAAGGCCAAGTACCCGGATACAATCATCGTAGTAGATAATATAGGCCTCATCCCGGACTTATTGGAGACTCTCGTTGAGACACCTCACGATGCTCATGCTGGCGAATTCGAGACTTCCACCAGTCTAGCCAACAGACCTGAGTTAGTTCGTACGGAACGCATTACTAAGCCAAAGGTTCAGAAGCCACCGGTAGAGTACATGCGCTTAGGCCTGGCCGAGAAAGGGCCCAGGGTTTACTGGCCAATAAGGACCGATCAGCTGACGAATACAGGTGCAATAGGCGATCCTACGAGAGCTACTCGCGAGAAAGGCGAGATTTTTCTGAAAGCTTTGGTAGAGAGACTCGCTAAACTACTTAAGGAGCTAGACGAACTAAGGCTTAAAACCTAATAATGCCACATTGCCTTGAACGATGAAATAGGTATCCATCACTTTTTCCTACCTCCAATGTGCATGTGAACCTTAGCAATCGATCTTATAAATCAGTCCAATAAGCTCTTAAAGACGGGGATCACTATTGCCCCTAGGCCCCAAGTGGAAAGTCCTGGTAATAGACTCTAAGTGGGATCACTGTTATGTACCGATCTACGAGGCCTCAGCCCGCGGGAAACCTGTGCGCCTATTTAAGACCTTAATGACAAATATTTGTCGAAATAGTTGCCTTTACTGCCCCCTAAGATCTCTCTCGGCCAAGAGAAAGGCTTCATGGGCCCCTGCCAAGCTAGCCCGCGTAGCTCTGCGACTCTGGCGAAGGGGAGCCATAGAAGGTGTCTTCTTGAGTTCTTCTATACCTGGCGACCCGGATAGGGCTGTCGAGTTCGAGCTAGAGGCCGTGAGGGCGCTGAGAGCCTTAGGCTTCGAAGGCTATGTGCACCTTAGGCTCATGCCAGGGACCAGTAGGCACCTAGTGGCTGAGGCGGCCGAGCTGGCCGACCGGATAGGCGTGAACCTAGAAGCTCCGGCGGGCGAGCTCTTCGATGAAATATGCCCGGATAAGGGTTCCTTCCAGGCGGATATCCTCAAGCGCTTGATATGGGCGAAGGAGGAAGCCGATAAACTAGTGCAGCTGCAGACTGAGATGTGTTACGGTGCCTGTAGGGCTGGCATAGACACCCAGATGATCGTGGGTGCCGTGGAGGATAGCGATCTCGATTTCCTTCTCACGACTGAATGGCTTTATAAGCGCTTGGGCCTAAGGCGTGTCTACTTCAGCCCCTTTGAGCCTGTGCCGGGCACGCCGTTAGAGAAGCACCCAGCCTGCCCGAGAAGGCGCGTGCTCAGGCTCTACCAGGCCTCCTTCCTCATCAGGGATTACGGCGTGAGGGCCAATGAGTTGGGCGAGCTCGTGGGACCTGACAGTAGGTTGCCAGACAAGGACCCAAAAGTGGCCCTAGCCGAACTTCAGGCCGATAGGTTCCCCCTAGACCCCAACGAGGCGGGTTTCTGGGAGCTGGTCAGGGTTCCGGGCATAGGTCCCAGGGCCGCCAGGCGCATACTAGCTGAGAGGGCCTCCGGCCGGGAGATCAGATCTCTGGCCGACCTGGCGCGTCTGATAGGCTTGAGGAAAGCGCTTAGGGCCGCCAAGTACTTGGACCTGGCTGGCCCCGGCCTTAGGACTTACGCATCAAGTTAAAAAGCGCGGCCCGTCCAACTTGTGTCCGTGGGGGTAGCAAGCCGGTGAGGTCCAGGCTTGTGGACGCCGTGCTGCTCGCCTTCCTCGTGGCTGCCCTCCTGCTAGCCTTACCGCCGGTCCCTTCCTCTGGCTACACGCCCTCCTCCCAGGCCGTTAGCGCGAAAGTAGGGCTTGAGCTACCCCTGACGCATGAGAACCTCACGGCCACGGTCGCCAGGAGTGTTTACATAAATAACACGTTGCTCTTCATGGAGGACAACCTGACTATCCAGGCCACGGGGGAGGCGGAGCTGGCTTCCTTCCTCTACGGCGTGCCATTACGTTGGTCCGAGGATGAGGGGGCCAGCGTGGTTTACTTCTCGGCTGTTAACGCCAGCGATGGCAAGGCCCTAGCCACCTCGGAAGAGCTGGCGATAGGGGACTTGGATTTCAGGGGCTTCCAAGTCTTTTTGCCCAGGGAACTAGAGCTCCACGGGGGCGAGGAGCTGGAACTCAGGATAAAAATGGTCATGAACGGGACCTTATTGGCTTCCTTTAGGTCCGAGATACACGAGTTCGAGAACGTGTTAGACGTGCCCTTATATCCATGCACATCGCTCAGGTTGGTCAACGCCACTTTCAGGGCCGAGATGCCCGCGAAATCAGGCATACCCAGGACCGAGCCCAGGGATATCTACGTGAAGAAGGAGCAGAAAGGCCACATCTGGCTGGCGCTCCATAACGCCACGGACCTGGCGGAGTTCACCTCCCGGGTCCTCACCATAAAGTTCACGACCAAGGACCCGCTCCCCATCTTCGAGTGCCCCTCGGCCACCCGGGCCATCGTCATAGGCCCCTTTGGAAGCCTCAAGATCACTGATTCCTACGAGTTGGTGAACGCCATCGACGGTGAGATCAGCAAACTGACGCTCCTCCTGCCTAAGGACGCTAACTCCATTTCCGTTTCGGACCTCATGGGCGAGCTGGAGACAGAGGTCGAGGAGGCTGGCTCCGTCAAGAGGGTGAAGGTCAAGTTGAGGAACCCGGTGGATTACAAGGGCCATTTCTCGTTGACGATCTCCTACGGGCTCCCCTGGGAAGACTACGTGGAGAGAGAGGGCATAAACAACTTCTGTCTGAAGCTGAACGCCAGCGATGGCGTTAACTGGCCGGTAAAGCACATGGTCATCAAGGTGCTCTTGCCGAGCGGGGCATCGATGCGTTACTCGAGCCCGGAGCCAGGTTACTTGAGCAAGGGCGCCAGGGAAGAAGTGGGTTTCGTGTTCGACCCCTTCATGCCGTTCGGGGAGATCGAGCTAACGGTAGCCTTCTCCTACTCGATCTTCTCGCCCTCCTTCTGGCCGACCATCTGGGCTTGCCTGGCGGGCGCCGTAGGCTGCGTGTTCGTCAAGCTCCTGAGGGCGCCTCCTGCCCCAGTGCCTGTGCCCGCCCTGCCGACCGAGAAGCTGTTGGAGTTCGTGAAGACGTACGAGCGCAGGATGAGGCTGAGGGAAGAACTCGCATCTCTTAGGGAAGCCCTCAGTCGTAAGAAGATATCCAGGCGTAAGTACAAGACCAGGTCGAAGGCTATCAGGGAAGAGTTGGAGAGGCTGGACAAGAAGGTCAAGGAACTAAGCCGCGAGCTGATAGAGGTCGGTGGCCTAGTAGCTGAGCTCCTAAGGGACCTCGAGGTAGCCGAGAGCGAGCTGGCGAGTGTGGAAAGGGATATGCGCGCTTTAGAGGCCCGCTACGTGAGAAAGGAGATAAGCTCAGAGGCCTACAGGAGGCTGCTGCGCGAGTACAGGCGCCGCGAGGACAGGGCCCGCGTGGCCATGAGGGAGGCCCTGCTGAGGCTGAGGGAAATGGCCGGCCCCTGAATTAGCTGGCCCTTCCCGGCCCTAGGCCTCCTTCCCCTGCCATTACCCTTAAATGCCGGGCTTAGTTGGTGGTGTGGGGGCGAGGGAGGGATGGCCAAGATAACCGTGGACCACGAGAAGTGCACGGGCTGCGGGACGTGCGTTGACGTCTGCCCCGTGGGCGTCTTCGAGCTCCAGGGGGACCCGCCCAAATCCGTGCCCGTCAAGCCTGAGGAATGCCTTCTCTGCGAGGCCTGCACCACCCAGTGCCCAGAGGAAGCCATAACCGTCGAGGAGGAGTAGGCATCAGAGCTTCCGGGCCTCCGAGAACAGCTCTTTGGCCTTTTTCCTGTTCTGGCCCGCCAGGGTATTTGGGACATTCGGCCAAAGGAGCTTAATGTGCTACCTCATCTTTCTGACGGGCCTAGCCTGGCCGTGAGCCAGCGCGTCTATGCTCAAGGCCCAAGTCGCGACCAAGGTGAAACTTTAGCCCAGCTGGGGAGAGGTCCGTGAAACAGCTCTACTTTTGCGAATTGAGCGGAAAACGCCATTTATAGGTGCCTGGCAGCCTCGAATATTTGAGCGGCACGGCGCGCCCAGGCTCTGTACCCCTCCGGTTCCTCGGGGTAGGCCCTGTAGTGCTCCCGGACGGCCTTCATGAGCTTTAGCGTTCTATAAAGCCTCCTGAGGAAGCCTGGCCTCCCAAGGGCCTTCAAGGCTCGGACAGCCTTCTCCCCAGCGCTCAAGGAGAGCTCGTAGCCTTCCGAGACTAAGAGGAGCTCTTGCTCCGTGATCAGCTTCTTCCTCATGCCGTAATCTATCTCGTCGTCCCTCAGTTTTTGGAGGAAAACGCGAAAGACATCTAGTTCCGCGTTCCTGGCACCCATGAGATGCATGAAGTTGACGTTATAGGCCCAGAGGCCCCTCAGACTCACATCGCCTGCCTCGAGCGCGTTAGAAGCTACCTCGCCGGCCAGGGAGCCCCCAAGCAGGGATTGCCCTATGCCCCCGCCGTGGAGTGGATTCGCCTGACAAGCGGCATCGCCCACCACTATCAGACCGTTCCAGACCATGGTCTCTAGGGGTCTCCTGGTGGGTATGAACCAGCCCCCGGCATCTAACACCTCAGAGCCCTCGAAGAGGGGCCAAGAGAGCACGCCCCGGTACAAGAGTTCCTTGGGGTTCGGGTGCCCTTCTACGGCCTGGACCCCTAGGCCCACATTCGCCTTTCCCTCCCCGGCCGGGAACACCCACGTATAGCCGCCCGGGGCCATCCGGTTGCTGAGGTAGATGTAACACACATCTGGCTCGTCTAGCTCGCCCTTCAAAGCCCGTATCTCCCTATAGCCCACGCAGTAATCCCTGGGATCTATTTTAGTTGGGAGACCTGCCTCGGGGGGCAGCTGACTCCTCAGGACCGCTAAGAAGCCGCTGGCATCTACCGTGACCTTAGCGTAGAACTCGGCCTTACCCCCAGATCTGAGGTCTTTGGCTTCCACGCCCACCACGAAGCCGTCCTTAACGATGGGCCTCAGGGCCTTAGTCCTATCGGCGAGCTCGGCGCCAGCGTCCAGGGCATCGCGTAAGAGCCTCTGGCCGAAGAGCTTCCTGTTCACTATGAAACCCTCTCCGGGCACGAAGTAGCTAACAGCCATGTTAGGCGAGAAGACCCTTACACCTCTCACGCGCGTCTTCAGCTCCTCGCCCTTGGGGAGCGCTAAGCCTAACCTCTCGAAGTGATGCTTCCCTATGGCGTCTGCGCATACTTTCTCGCCTATCCGCTCCTTTGGTTTCATCTCCATTATACAGATGTTCAGGCCCCTCTCAGCCACCGCTTTAGCGGCCATGCAGCCCGCGGTGCCAGCTCCGACGATTAGTACGTCATATTTTACCGTCAAGCTCCCGCCTCCCGTCCTCGGGACCTTGCCAGGGCAAATAAGACTACCCGCTTTTAGAGATGATCTGATATAGCTAGAAGGCTCAGCGGCTCGGAATAAAGGGATTAGATCCTACCTGGCCAGGTATCTTTTCGCTCTTTTAGTTCATTGCTAACCGATTCCAGATCTTTAAAGGTATCTATAGCATGCCAGTAAACGTTAACGTATTTTACCGAGGCTAATTTTCCATCACGAGCCATTTCAGGAAACCCTATACGCTCTATATCACCCTTATCGGGTAAGTAATTAAACGCATCAGGTGTCAGACAGTAAACTCCAGCATTTATCCAATACTCAGGTAATAAGGGTTTCTCGATAAACGCTTTAACTCGGCCATTAAAATCGGTTTGGACTATCCCATAAGGTGAGGGGAGTTGTACTAAAGCAAGCACGCCGACGTATCCTTCACGTATCTTACTTACTAACTTAAGCGGGTTTAGGTTGGTTATCACATCACCATTTAGGGCTAAGAAGTAATCCTCATCTCTTACAAACTCTTTAGCGTTTTTAAGGCCCCCTCCAGTGCCTAAGGGCTCCTCCTCTATAGCATACTCGACTAAGACACCAAGCTTAGTACCATCCCCTACTGTCTTCATTATAACTTCACGTAAATAACCAACACATAGAATTATATGTTTTACGCCATAGGCTTTTAACCACTCTATTTGCCAGAAGAGTATAGGCTTGCCCGCTACTTTAAGCATAACTTTAGGCACTTTTTCCGTGTAAGGTCTTAAACGCTTTCCATACCCGCCAGCTAATATTAAGGCCTTCATGGCGCTGAAATCTGGCATAAATATCCTTTTAAAGCTTACTGTAGGATGGACTAGATAAGCGCAAAGATCTAGTTCGTCTAAGGACTCTCAGGTCGCCAAGAAGCATGGCTGTAGAACACTAATTTACCCGTTTCGCTCTTAAGTGGGAGGAGGAAAAGCTATAACCGCAGTGGCTGACGTGGGCCGGGGTGGGTGAGATGGCCCGGTGGCGCTGCCTGAAGTGCAAGTACGAGTGGGAGCATGAGGGACCTATAGAACCGAGGTTCTGCCCACTGTGCCACGCGCAGACTATAGTGAAGACTAGTAAGTGAGCACTAGCCGCTTTTCAAGCCCGGTGGCTGGCCAAGGGCTTTATGAACTCATCGCCACCCATTAGCGAGCCCACTAATAGCCTGTAATAAACGAGGCCGCGCCTAAGATCCTCCACGAACTCCACTTTGCCGCTCACCAGTATCTCCTCCCCCTCCTTAGCTATGCCCGCATAGAGGTCCTCATAAGAGCAGACCTCCCTGAGGCCCCTCAGTTTAGGCCCCTCTATTACCGAACGCAGCTTAACTTCGTAGATGGCCGGAAGGAAAATCGACTTCGTGGCGTCCGTGACCTCAGCTCTGATTACCGCTTTACCCATGGGCTTATAGACGCGCTCACCATACCTCTCAGCCTCACGTTCAGTCAAGACGGGGTGAATAGAGAAACGAGTCCCTTGGTAAATACCCATATTCCACTTCCTGGCTAGTATCTCCTTGGCCTCTTGGGGCGTGAGGGGATGCGTTCTGGCCTTCCTGACACACCAAGCCCTGGCTAGCTCATCGCTGAACCGCTCGACTTCCACGCTGCTATCATCTAGCGCCCTGGAGAGGGCTTCCCTGACCCTTAGTCCTTCCCTGAGCCCGTAAACCACCAGATCTATATCGGAGATGCCGGGCACGTGGATATCAAGCAGTATGGAGCCCGTCAGTCCCATCTTAGCCATGCCCACGCCGCTGACGTCCGAGATTAGGTCCGCTAAGCTGACGGCCTTCTCCTCGAGCGGATCCAGTTCGCTCGAGCTAGCTAACTGACGGAGCCTCTCCTCAGGTTTGTAATGTTCTTCTATACGCTCCACGGGCACACAGCTCATCTCCGTGCCGAAGGCCTCAAAGTAAGTCAGGTAAAACGGGTAATCACAGAGGAAAGCCAGGGTCTCCTTGAGGGCTTCCATAGTGTACTCCCTCATGGCCCTGTAGAAGCGCGTGCCGCCCTTGGCCCAGGGGCCTGCCCCAGCCCGAGGCACATACTTCAGGTATGCCATGATGCGGTCTGGCGGGTGGGTAGAACCGACCACACAGAAGAGGAAGCCCTCAGGGGTCCTCAGGTAATCCCTGTCCCTGAAGCCTCTCCTCAACTCCCAGCGCCGCCCTGGCATAAATACCAGCCCGGGTTTAAAGTTGGGGGTACACCGCTGTGGTGGCTATCAGGCCCAACGTGGTGATCATCACCGGTACGCCGGGCGTAGGGAAATCCACAGTAGCCCGTCTCTTGGCGGGGGAGCTGGGAGCCGAGTTAATAAGCCTGGGCGAGCTAGTGGAGCGTGAAGGTCTTCATGAGGGTCGCGACCCCGAGACAGGCTCCCTCTTAGTGGACCTAAGCCGTTTGGCCGAGAGGCTATCAGAAATACTGGCGGCCACTAAGCCCGGCCAGCTCTTCGTGGTAGAAGGCCATTACGCCCAGAATGTGGTACCGGCTGACCGCTTACTTATGGCTTTTGTACTAAGGAAAAACCCTTACGAATTAAAGTGCATCCTAGTCTCCCGGGGTTATAGGGGCCGGAAGCTCTACGAAAACCTCCAGGCTGAAATATTGGATGTATGCCTCTGGGAAACTGTCCAGGCATACGGCATGGAGCGTGTCTATGAAGTGGATACCACTAGTAGGTCACCTGAGGAAATAGTGACTGAAGTGCTAAAGGCTCTAAAGGCTCGAAAAAGCCGTGTAGGTGTGGTGGACTGGCTAGGCGTGTTAGAGCGTGATGGACGCTTAAGCGAGTTTTTTAATATAGAAAAACAGCATTAGCACGGTTGTTCATCCATTATTCTCATTCCCGGTAAGGTCTTCGGGTGCGGCAGGTCTTGCTTTCTCCCATATTAACTTAAACATGAGCGCTAAGCCGTTTACTAAGTTGTAATGAGTTGTTATAGCGGCTTCTCGGAGAAATAGAGGGGTCTCTGGCTCCTCCACTAAGAAAAGAGCTTTCCCGCCTTCCATCGGGTCTACTATAAGAGGCAAGTATTCACAGAAAAACCTCACCTCGATTTTGTCGTTAAGTTGATCCCATAATGTCCTTAAGATTTCAAACTGCTTTTTCCGGCTATTCTCGGGCAATAGAGATGGGTCTATTAGTACTACCTTCACCTTAACGTCACGGCTCACAGCGTCCTTAAGGGCATCAACCACTTTAGGGAGATACTCGAATACCTTTGATATTATGAGTATTTCCTGCTTAGCTGATCTATAAAGGCGCTTAGTCTCCTCTAGCAATGTCGTACCTACACTCACTATACGCAGAAGAGGCGTGACCTCTCCCTGCCCGGAGCCAGCCATATATCTGGCGCGCAGCCTCTATGAACTCTATAAACCCATCTCAGTAAGCATCTTCTTTACCTTTCTCACAGCAATCTCTATCTCGGTCTCCTCGTAGAAAATAAGTGCTCTCGCTATTTAAGGTAATTTTTCATTACTCACCGACTCTTTTATCATCAATAGCGAGATGCTAAAGAAATTCCTCTAGATCCAAGGGAGTGAGGAGTGTTATACCACGCCTATTAGCATAAGAGCGCGCCCTATCACTGAACCTTGTGCCTATCACAATGGGCGGGCCTAGGCCTAGTTCCTCGGCCTCCGTATCTACGCCTATTATAATATTAACGCCTATAGTGCGTTTCCAATCTTTTATCCAGACAGGCCTTACTTCGCCCTTCTTCCTCACCACCATATCTATCTTATGGATCTTGCCCACATCATCGCCCAATTCCACATCCATTTCAATCGTGTATCCGAGCCTTCTGAAGTACCTTGCGGCTAATTCCTTAAGTGACCTCCTCATCGCGGGGCGAAAGGGGGCAAAGGCTTGGAAAAGCCTTTTTGCCCCACTCTTATTAAATAAGTATAGCTGCCCCTATCAGGCGGTGGTGGTAGGCGTGTCAGTGGCCGAGAGGAAGTTCATGGCGGAACTCACATCCCTCTTGGACACCATAGTATCTGTTAGGACGGCCGACGGCCGCACGATAACGGGCCGTTTAGTGGGCTTCCACCCAGCCACGCTCAGTATCTGCCTCTGGGAGGCTAAGGTAGAGGGCACGGACACGGTGATACCCAAGCTCTTCTTAAATGGGGCCAGGGTGGTAGAGCTCTGGTCAGCAGAGAAGCCCTTCCCCCTGAGAAGCCTCAGAGATAGGCTAGCCAGTGCCCTGGGCTACGAGCACGTGGTCTTGAGGGAGGAAGAAGGCGCTATCATAGTGGCCGGCCGCGTTAAGGTGAGCAAGGAGGGCGTGGAGGGCAGGGGGCCCCTAGCCGAAAGGGTGAGGAAGATATACGAGGAATTCGTCAAAGAGCTCAGGGCCAAGGAAGCCAAGGGAGGAAGCGGGTCCGGTAGGCCTTAGACTATGCCGCCCCTGCCCCTCCCCTCCTCCCTAGTCAGCCCCCTCAGCATGTCCTCCGTCAGGACAGCGGCGTGTTGGAGCTTGGTGAGGTCTATCTCCATGCCTAAGAAGCGCGAGACGGCCTTGAGGGCCTCGATAGCTGCCCTGGCATCCGGGTAATAGCCGGTCGTCTCAGCGAGGAAGCAGGCACCCCTCATGCCCATGAGCTTGCCCAGGCCGAGGAGGAGGCCAGCGGCGCCATAGATATTGCCCACCACCAGCCCATCGCAGAACCTCCTCGCTTCCTCCAGCACCTCCTCATCAGTGGCGGCGCAGTAGACCTTCGGCCTGTCCGATACCCTCTCACGCCTGTAACCGCCCATGGTGATGACTAGCTCACAGCCGTAGCTCCTGGCCAGCTCCAGCACTTTCCAACACAGCTCGTACTGGCCCTTAGGCCCCTCGGCCTGTGTGTTCCCGTAGAGGATGATATAGCGCCCCGCGCAGTAGTAAAGCTCGTTCACGGGCGACCTCACACCCCCTCCCTCCACGGTCATGGCGAAGTCCTGGAAGGAAGAGGATACTATGGACGCGAACTTCTTGGCCTTCAGCTCCCTTATCATGTGCATGGCGGCTATGTTGGCCACGAAGCCTATGCCCGGGAGCCCCTCGATGAGCACCGGCGCCTCCACGATTGGCTCCTCGTGCAACTTGATGATGCAGGTCAAGCGCGAGCACCGCCTTTAGTGGCGCATGGGTGAGGGATAAGCGCTCCCCGGCCGTTCACGCAAGCCTTAATACTCTTCATACATCTAGAACCCCCGATGTCCCGTGTGGAAGAACTCAAGGAGCGGGTTTTGAGGAAGGCAGCCGAGCTATCGGACGAGGTAGTCCGTCTCTGCTCTGAGTTGGTGAAGGTGCCTAGCGAGAACCCGCCGGGCGACATGAGCGAGGTAGCGAGTCTCATAACCGATTGGTTAGGCGAGCACGGGCTGACAGCCGAGCGCTACGAGCCCGTGAAGGGCGCTATAAACCTCCTGGTGAAGGTGGGCGATCAGGAGAAACCCTGCCTGGCCCTAAACGGCCACATGGACGTGGTCCCCGCCGGCGATAGAGCTAGATGGAGCTTCGACCCATATTCGGGTGAGGTCAGGGACGGCAAGGTACTGGGGCGTGGCGCCACGGACATGAAGGGCGGCCTGGCCTGCCTCCTAACAGCCCTCGTGGCCGTCGTCCAAGCAGTAGAGCACATCCCCGGTACCCTCCTCCTGGCGGCCGTGCCCGACGAGGAGACGGGGGGCGAGCACGGCACGAAATGGCTAGTGGAGCAGGGCAAGCTCTACGGCGATGCGTGCCTCATGGGCGAGCCCTCGGGCATCCGGGCCTGCATGGTGGCCGAGAAGGGCGTGTGCTGGCTGAGGCTGAGGGCCAAGGGCGTACCAGCTCACGGTAGTCTACCGGCGTTAGGCGAGAACGCCGTGGAGAAGATGGCCAAGGCCATGGAGGTCATCAAGCGTGTGGAGGAGATGGAAGTGCACTTGCCTCCTGAACTCGCCGGGGTGCTAGAAGCATCGAGGGCCTTCTTCAGGGAAGGCCTCTCGGTCTCCGGCCTTCCGGCTGAGAAAGTAGAGGCAGCCGTGGAGGCCCTCGACCACGTGACGGTGAACTTCGGTGTCATTAAGGGCGGCACGAAAGTGAACGTGGTCCCAGATGCCTGTGAGCTCGAGGTGGACATAAGGGTGCCGCCCGGCTTAACGCCGTCGGAGGCCAAGGCCCGCGTTGAGGAACTCCTGAGGGCTGAGGGCCTAGGGGACGTGGAATGCGAGTTCATACAGGCTTCTGAGCCCAATTACACGCCTCCCACGGCCGGCATCTACAGGCTCGTGGAGGCCAACGCTAGGGAGCTAACTGGCATAGAAGTCAAGCCCATACTCATCACGGGCGGGACGGACGCCAGGTTCCTGAGGACCAAGGGCGTGCCATCTGTGCACTACGGGCCCGGCGAGCTGACGAGGGCACACGCTTACGACGAGTTCGTGGAAGCCGAGCACCTCGTGATAGCCACGAGGGTATTGGCCGGGACCATGTTCGACTTCATCTACGGCAGGACTATCTAAGCGGGCCCCTAAGGCTTTAAGCCACGGGCGGGCGGTGGTGCTGAGCAGCCCATGTGCTTTGAGGTGAAGGAGCGCGACCTACTGGCTAGGATAGGCGTGGTGGAGACGAAGAGCGGGCGCTTCGAGACGCCGGCCCTCCTGCCGGTGGTGAACCCGGCTATCCAGGCCGTAAGCCCCCGGGAGCTGAGGGAGCGCTTCGGCTTTGAGGCTATAATCACGAACGCCTATATCATAATGAAGCGCTTCGGCGAGGAAGCCGTGGAGAAAGGCATACACAGGCTCCTGGGCTTCAAGGGCGTGGTGGCCACGGACTCGGGCGCTTACCAACTCCTCGTCTATGGCGAGGTAGACGTGGGGCCAGATGAGGTAGTGGCTTACCAGGAGGCCATAGGCTCCGATATCGCGACCATCTTGGACGTGCCCACGGGCTGGGCGGTCTCGCGCGAGCAAGCGCTGAAGACAGTGTTGGAGACGGCCGAGCGGGGAAAGCGTCTCTGGAGCGTAAAACAGCGCGATGATGTGCTCTGGGTCGGGCCCGTCCAGGGTGGCTGCTTCACGGACCTAGTGGCCCGCTCGGCGAGGCTCATGGGCTCCCTGCCCTTCCACATCCACGCTCTCGGCAGCCCAGTGCCCGTGATGGAGGCCTACCGCTTCGACGTGTTGGTGGACATGATAATGGCCGCGAAGCTCAACCTCCCGCCCGAGAGGCCCCTCCACCTCTTCGGGGCTGGCCACCCCATGATGTTCGCCTTGGCCGTGGCCCTGGGTTGCGATACCTTTGACTCGGCGGCCTATGCCATCTACGCGCGTGACGGCCGTTACATGACGGAGGCTGGCACGGCCAGGCTGGAGGAACTGGCCTACTTCCCCTGTGATTGCCCGGTTTGCGCGCGTAAGGACCCCTCTGACTTACTCGACATGCCTGAGGAAGAGCGCGCCCGCCTCCTGGCCATGCATAACCTCTACGCCTGCCTTAGGGAGCTGAGGGCTATAAGGCAAGCCATAAGAGAGGGCTGCCTCTGGGAGCACCTCATGCTCAGGGCGCACTCCCACCCCTCACTGCTCAAGGCCGTCAGGAAGCTAGCCGATTACGCCGACGTGCTTGAGAGGCATACGCCCATGGCCAGAAAAAAAGGCATATTCATTTTCTCATCAGATGACCTCCACAGGCCCGAGCTAGTGAGGTATAGGAAACGCCTTCTAGAGCGCTTCAGGCCCCGGGGTGCCGATGTGCTTTTGCTCTTGCCCTACTCGCTCGAGAAGCCCTTCAGCCGCTCGCCAGCATACGGCAGGCTCTTAGATGCCCTCTTGGCCAAGCTGGGGGCCTCGGCGGCCGAGGTGCAGGTCTGCCTCTACTCGGTCCCCTTCGGCCCTGTGCCCCTGGAGTTAGACCAGGTACACCCCCTCTCCCAGCATGAGCTCGCCGGTCATGACGAGGGGATGCTGAGATGGGCGGCCAGTCTGGTGGCCGAGTTCGCGACATCGAGGCCCTGGAGGGCTATCCTCTTGGTATCGGATAGCGGTGAGCTCGCGGCCGAGGTAGAGCGCTCCTTGGCCAGGGCTGGCCTTAAATTACACGTGCTTAAGGAACGTGAGCCCTGGTCCGAGGGCGCGTTGTTCGAGGTAGCCGAGCGCTTAGCGCGGCTGATAAGTGGTCAGTATTCCTCCTAAAGCCTTTTTATGAGGTCCTCTGACTAGGGGAGTAAGCGTGCTAAGGTAGGTGTGCGCCGAATTGAAGGTGAGATTCCTAGGCGGTACGGGCGAGGTCGGGCGCTCAGCCGTGCTGGTGGAGGCTGGCGGAGCCAAGATACTGCTTGATTACGGCGTGATGTTAGATGACGAGCCCGGCTTCCCCATGCACGTGCCCCCGAGGGAGCTAGATGCCATTTTCATCACCCACGCGCACCTAGATCACTCGGGGGCGGCGCCCATCTTCTACATAGGGCGTGGCGTGCCCATATACGCCACGAGGGTGACCTTCGATATCACGGAGCTCCTCATCCAGGACTTCATCCACCTCTCCGGCTACTACCTGCCCTTCGAGTACATAGAGCTCCAGAACATGCTCTCCCACGCCAGGAGCATGACCTACCGGAGGCCCATCAGGATAAAGGACATGACCATAACCTTCCTCAGGGCTGGCCACATCCCCGGCAGCGCTCAGGTGCTAGTGGAGGCCGAGGGCAAGAGGCTCCTCTACACGGGCGATATCAACCCCGTGGACACGAGGCTCCTCAAGGGCGCCGACCTGGATTACGGCGAGCTGGACGCCATCATAATAGAGAGCACCTATGCTGACCAAGACCACCCAGCTAGGCACGAGGTAGAGCGCGAGTTCGTGACCCGCGTGCAGGAGGTGGTCGAGGGCGGCGGCACCGTGCTGGTCCCGGCTTTCGCCGTGGCCAGGGCCCAGGAGATAGCCTGTGTCCTCCGCGCCCACGCTTTCCCCTACGACGTGGTCATGGACGGCATGGCCAGGAAAGTCAACGTGCTTTTCATGAACCACCTGAGAGAGCTGAGGGACCCGCAGCTCTACATGGCCGCCATGGACGATATCATATTGATAGCGAAGCGCAGGGATCGGAAGAAGGTGGTCAAGCGCCCATGCGTCATAATAAGCCCGGCTGGCATGTTGAAGGGTGGGCCAGCGGCCTATTACGCCATGAGATTGGCCGGCAGCTCTAGGAACGCTATCTTCCTCGTGAGCTACCAGATACCGGGCACGCCCGGCCACGAGCTATTGGAGACGGGGACCTACATAGTGGACGGGAAGGTGCAAAAGGTGAAGGCCCAGGTCGAACACTTCGATTTCTCCTCCCACGCTGGCGCCTCAGATCTCCACGCCATCCTCAAGCGCTTAGAGGGCTCACCAAAGGTCTTCGTGGTCCACGGGGCAGAGGGGAACTGCGATAAGCTGGCCTCCTGGGCGCGCGAGGAACTGGGCCTTGAGGCCGTGGCGCCGGAGGCCGGGAGCGAGTTCGTGATCTAGGGGAGGTGGCCAAAGTCATGCCCGTGAGCGTGGAGCTGCTGAAGATGGGCCGGGTAGGGCAAGAGATCCTCGAGGCCGTGCGGGAAGGGCTTGAGGAAGCCTATGAGGGCCTGGTGGAGGCCTTCGTGGCCGAAGGGGCATTAAACGTGCCTGCCGAGGCCTATGACAAGCGCCGTTACCAGTACAACTCCAGCATCATCTTGGCTTACCTAAAGCGCTCTTACCGGCCGCTCGGCGATAAGCTCCTGGCCATCACACACGTGGACCTCTTCGTCCCGCGGTTGAACTTCGTGTTCGGCCAAGCTGAGTGCCCAGGCTGTTACGCCATAATATCGACCTGCCGCCTAAGGCCGGAGTTCTACGGTGACCCGCCCCACCCCCAGCTCTTCTTGGAGAGGTGCGTGAAGGAGGCCGTGCACGAGGTGGGCCACACGCTGGGCCTCGGGCACTGCTCTAACCCGAACTGCGTCATGGCTTTCTCGAACTCTATATGGGATACGGATAGGAAAGGCACGAGACCGTGTGATAAGTGCATGAGGGAGTTAAAAGCAGCCTTCAGGCTTCGGTGATCTCACACCTCAAGCGGCTTATGATCTCCTCCGCCTCCTCGGGCTTCACTTTAAGCGTGTAGAGGCGCCTAGGGGTGCGGAGCTTCAGCTTCACCACGTCCCCGCTCCTCTTCACTATGCAGTACAGCGCCCTCTCGGAGAGGTGGACGAACTCATCGGGGTCGAAGATCTCGGCGGGCATCTTTACCACACCACCCCGGCTAGCGGGGGCCGGGGTAAAAAGCTTATGATGGTCCCGCTTTTTAGCCGCCCCTAGCCCTATTGGCGTGAGGTGGTCGTGTGGCGTATTCTAGGATACCGCCGGAAGAACTGGCCAAGCGCATTGACCACGCAGTCGTGAGGCCCAGCGCGACGTTAAAGGATGTCGAGGCCGGTTGTCTCGAGGCCAAGCGCTACCGGCTGAGGGCTATCTGTGTCCCGCCCTGCTACGTCGAGAGGGCGGCTGAGCTCCTTAAGGGCTCGGGCGTCCGCGTCTGCGCCGTGGTGGGCTTCCCATCTGGCTACGACCTGCCGGCCGTGAAGGCCAGGGAAGCCGAGATAGTGATGGAGCTAGGGGCTCAGGACGTGGATATGGTGATGAATATCTCTGCCCTCAAGTCAGGCCTCTACGATCTCGTGCTGCGCGATATAGCTGGTGTGGTGGAAGCCGTTAAGGCCAGGGAAGGTGTGGTGAAGGTCATCATAGAGGTGTGCTACTTGACCGAAGAGGAAATCCACAGGGCCTGCGAGTTAGTCCTGAGGGCTGGGGCTGATTTCGTGAAGACCTCGACAGGTCTAGGCCCCTCAGGGGCGACCATCGAGGCCGTCAAGCTCATCAGGTCGGTGGTGGGCGATAAGGCAGGCGTCAAGGCCTCTGGCGGCATAAGGACGCTCGGCCAGGCGTTGGCCATGCTGGAGGCCGGCGCGGACCTAATAGGGACCAGCACGCCCTCGGCTATCATAGAGGAGGCCTTAAAGGCCCGGCGTGGCTGAGGGAAAAGCCTATCACGTATGGTGCTCAACCACTTGAGGTGGGAGGACTTGAGGGACCTCGCCGATCTAGCCGTGGAATTAGCCGTCAAGCTTGGGGCCGATTACGCTGAGGCACGCTTTCACGAGGACCAGGCTAACTTCTACATGCTGAGGAACGGCGTGCCCGAGGTAGCTGGCTTCGAGAGGGCGCGTGGGCTGTGCGTGAGGGTGTTGGTGAACGGCGGCCTTGGCTTCGCGTCCTTAAACAAGCCCGATAAGGCCCTGTTAGAGCGCAGGGTACGCGAGGCTGTCTCCATGGCCCGCGCGTCCGCTAGGACGCGTAAGAAGCCCATAAAATTCTCGGAGGAGAAGGCAGAGGAAGCCAGCTGGGAGGCCAAGGCCAAGGAGCCAGCCGAGGACGTGCCTGTTGAAGAGAAGATGGCCCTCCTATTCGACATAGATAAGGTGCTCACCGATAGGGCTGAGACGGGCACCCAGGTCCCCTTCAGGCTCCTTGAGCTCACGGAGAGTATCACTGAGCGCTACTTCGTGAACAGCGAGGGAGCCCGTATCTCCTGCCGCGTGCCGCGCGTGGAGTTCTTCTCCATGATAACCGTGACGGAACCGGACAAGGGCACAGAGCAGGATATGGTGCAGGAAGGGGCCAGTAAGGGCTGGGAGTTCATAAGGGAGCTAAAGCCCATAGAGAAGCTCAAGGAGAGGGCTAGAGCACTCGGCGTGGTGCTGAGGGAAGGCGTGAGCCCGCCTAAGGGGTCGATAGACCTAGTGTTGGGCAGCGAGGTGGTGGGCCTCATAGTCCACGAGAGTTGTGGCCACCCCTACGAGGCCGATAGGATAATGGGCCGCGAGGCCGCCCAGGCAGGCGAGTCCTTCGTCAAGCCCGATATGCTGGGCCAGAGGATAGGCTCTGAGGTCGTGACGGTCGTGGACGACCCCACGCTAGAGGGCTCCTACGGCTTTTACCTGTACGACGACGAGGGCGTGAAGGCCAGGAGGCGTTATTTGATAAAGGAAGGCATTATAAACGAGTTCCTTCACAACCGCGAGACGGCTGCCGCCCTGGGCGTCTCCAGCAACGCGGCCGCTAGGGCCAGCGGCTACAACCGCGAGCCCATAGTGCGCATGGCCAACACCTTTATGCTCCCCGGCGATTACAAGTTCGAGGAGCTCCTAGAGGATATCAAGCTAGGCGTCTTCATTAAAACCTTCGGTGAGTGGAACATAGACGACAGGCGCTTCAACATGCGGTTCATAGGCCGCGAGGCCTACCTGATAGAGAAGGGCGAGCTGAAGCGGCCCGTCAGGAGGCCCGTGCTAGAGATAACCACGCCCGGCTTCTACGCCAGCGTGGATGCCCTAGATAAGAACCTGGGCTTCACAGCGGGCACCTGCGGCAAAGGCGACCCCGTTCAGGGCGTGCCCGTCTGGTTCGGAGGGCCTAACGTGCGCCTCAGAGGGGTAGCCCTAGGAGGGTTGTGAGGTGGAGCTCAGGGAGCTAGCTAACTTGGTCCTAGAAGAGGCCCTGAAGCTGGGGGCGGATGAGGTAGCCGCGGCAGCTGAGAGGAGTGTCCTTAGACAAGTGCGCTTCGCGAACAACGAGGTCACCATAGCTAAGACCTGGGATGCGCTCCAGGTGCACGTCTACTTGGCCAAGGATAAGAAGATAGTAGTGACCTCCCTGGCCAACGTGGATCCCGAGGCCGTGAGGAAAGCTCTCAAGGACCTCATGGCCCTGTTGGGCGTGATGAAGGCGAGGCCAGATTACGCCCCCCTGCCGGAGGGGCCGTTCGAGTATGAACCCGTGCCGGGCCTCTACGACCAGAAGCTAGCTGAGATGGAGGAAGAGGCTGTTGATCTGGTAGAGGCAGCTATCAACAAGGCCCTTGAAGCTGGAGGCAAGAGAGTAGCCGGCACGCTCCTCTTAGGCGAGGAAGAAACCTTCTTAGCGACCTCCAAGAACGTGGAAGCTGGCGAGCGCAGGACCAAGGCCCAGTTGGTCGTGAGGGCGTTAGCGGATGGCGAGTCCGCGGGCATGGGGCTGACATGCGGGACGCGGCTGGCGGACCTAGACCCGGAGGGTGCTGGCGAGCAAGCAGGGCGCTTCGCCAAGCTCTCCTTAGAGCTAAAGACACTCGAGCCCGGCAGGTACGACGTGGTGTTCGGCCGCCCCGCCTGCGCCGTGTTCTTCGATATAGTAGCTGGCATGGCCTCTGCCTTCTACGTGGACTCCGGCCTTTCCTGCCTCGTCGGCAAGCTGGGCCAGAAAGTGGCGAGCGAGCTGGTGAGCCTCTACGATGACGCCAGGCTAGAGGCCGGCTTGGGCAGCAGGCCCTTTGACGACGAGGGCCTCCCGACGGCCCGCAAGCCCATAATAGAGCGCGGTGTGCTGAAGACCTACCTGCATAACTCCATCACGGCCAAGAGACATAACACGAGCTCCACGGCCAACGCGGGCTGGATAGTGCCCAGGCCCTGGAATGTGGTGGTGGAGCCGGGCGATAGGGGCGATGAGGAGCTGATAAGCGAGGTGAAGCGCGGCCTCTTCGTGAACAACATCACCTATGTGCGCTTCCAGGACTACGCGAAAGGCGATTTCTCGGCCGTGATAAGGGACGGCGTCTTCCTCATCGAGGACGGCGAGATCAAGGCAGGCGTGAAGGGCCTCAGGCTCAGCGATAACGTGCTCAACATCCTGTCGTCCGTCAAGGCCTTCTCCAAGAATGCCCGCCAGACAGCGCACTGGTGGATGGAATGGGGCAGCCCAGCAGTGGTGACGCCCCTCGTGTTGGCCGAGAAGATCGGCTTCACCGTGCCCACTAAGTGAGGGCGCGGGCTTCACCCCTCTTTTTATTATCGCTTATTCATCTACCAGCCAACTGGCCTGTAGTAGTAAGGCATTATCGGCCTGTATTCCCTCGCCTTCTCCCGCCTCCGCGCGATTAACCGCACCGCCTGGACGAAGAACATGATGAGCGATAGCACGCCCACTACTATCTCGAAGAACAACGTGAGGCCGCTCAACAAGGCTATGCCGGCATCTTTCGTGAGCATTATCCAGACAGCCCATATCTGGACGTGGTAGTTCAGGTACCAGTGCACGAGTATGGAAGCGTGTATCCCGTAGTAGAGGAAGCAGGTCCCAAGCACGAGACCAGCAGCCGTGGCGGTCAGGACCTTGCCCGGCGTCCAGCCGAGGAGGTGAAGGAAGCCGAAGACGAGGGAGGTAGCTACCACCAATATCCACGCTAAAGGCCTCACGGCCTTCTTCAGTTCCATATTTAGGCTGGCCGGGCAGAAGAGGGCCTTAACGAAGGCCAGTCCCTTCCCTTCCTCGGCTTTGTAAGCAGCGAAGAGGGCGAGGGGGAGTCCTATGCCGACCAGCCTCGTCCCTAACTCCTCCACCACAGCCGCGTAGCTGGTCTCCAGCAGGAGGCGTAGGGGCTCAGGCACCTCACCTATCGGGGCTACCTCAAGGCCCAAGATGTTCACGAGCCACGTAAGGCCCAGCGTGCCCGTTAAGGTGGCGGTGGCTATAAAGGGCATGGCGAAGAGGAAGTTTCTTAGGCTCTCCAATAGAGGGCCTTCGGCGCTCCTGGCGAAGGCCTTGTGGACGCCGCCGCCCTGGACGGCAGCTGCGATAAAACAGGACACGAAGACCACCTGGAGGCCCAAAAGCAGGGACCAGACCGGCAGGGAGACCGGCACCCTGATGAGGAGGATCAAGAACCAGAAGTAAAGCCCCTCCAGATGCCTCGCCAGGATATCCTGGCCCGGGGCCGTGTCTGTGTATAAGCGCATGCCCACAGGTATGCTGATGATGAAGAGGGCCAGCAAGACCGCCGAGAGGAGGGCTAACCCTATTCTGGCCAGCTTCTTGACCACATCGGCTGTCGTCTCGGGCCTGTAGGGCAGGGGCATGATAGGCCCGACTGGCGCTTCCCAGGGCCGCACTTACCTCACCTATACGTCTTTGGCCCAAGGCCATAAAATACCTTAAGGACCGTGTTCCACGGGTGGCGGCACTTGGGGTTAGCGCCGGTGAGCAGCAGGGAGATGGCAATCGCGGACGAGAATGCCGCTTTCCTAGGGGTATCGAGGTTATTGCTCATGGAGAACGCGGGCAGGGCGCTGGCGGACGAGATAGCAAGGCGCTTGGGGGGCGTTAAAGGCCGGAGGATAGTCGTGGTCGCTGGCCTGGGCAACAACGGCGGTGATGGCTTAGTGGCCGCCCGGCACCTCGCCTCCCTCGGGGCCAATGTGGCCGTTGTGCTATTGGGCCGCGAAGATGCCATCAGGACGGAGGAAGCTAAGGCGAATTGGGCCGCCCTCAAGAAGATGTTCTTGAGCGTGAAGCTCTACCAGGCCTCAACGCCAGAAGAGCTGAGGAGAGCTTGGTCGGAACTCGGGGCCGAGAAGGCCGATGTGATAATCGATGCTATCTTCGGTACGGGCGTGAGAGGGCCTATAAGGAGCCCCTTCTCCGATGCCATAGAGCTTATCAACGCCTCCAGGGGCCTAGTGGTAGCTGTTGACGTGCCCTCTGGCCTGAACCCGGACACGGGCGACCCCTCAGAGCCCACCGTCAAGGCGGGCTTGACCATCACCATGCACAAGCCCAAGCCTGGCCTCCTGGCGCCCGAGGCCGAGGAGTTCGTGGGCGAGTTGGTAATAGCGGGCATAGGGATGCCCCCCGAGGCCGAGCTAGTAGTAGGACCTGGGGACCTGAAGGCTTACCTGCCTGCTGTGAGGCCTCCGCACGCCAAGAAAGGCGATTTCGGCCGTGTCCTGGTGATAGGCGGCGGACCTGATTATTCTGGCGCCCCAGCTTTATCCGCTCTGGCGGCCCTGAGAGCGGGGGCCGATTTAGCAGTGGTGGCCGCGCCTAAATCGGTGGCGAGCGTGATAAGGTCTTTTTCGCCTAACCTCATAGTGAGGGCGCTTAGCTCGGATAAGCTAGTGCCCGGCGACGTGCCTTTCCTGCTCCGCTTAACCGAGCGCTCTACCTGCGTGGTCATAGGGCCTGGCCTGGGCACCGATCCCGAGACCTCTGAAGCCGTTAGAGCATTCTTGAGGGCCGCCAAAAGCACCGTGCCGCTCGTAATAGACGCGGACGCCATAAAGGCTATCGCCAAGGGCTCCGTGGACCTCTCGGGCGCTAAGGCCGTAGTAACGCCCCACGCTGGCGAGCTCAAGCTGCTCTCTGGCCGGGAGGTCCCGCCCCCCACGGACCTGGGGGCCAGAATGGATTTCGTCAAGCAGGTAGCGTCCGAGCTGGGCATCACGGTCCTCTTGAAGGCCCACGAAGACGTGATATCTGATGGGGGGCGCGTGAAGGTGAACATAACCGGCAACCCAGCTATGACGGTCGGCGGGACGGGCGATGTGCTGGCGGGCATAGTAGCTGCGCTCCTCTCCCAGGGCCTCGGCTTGTTTGAAGCCGCCTGCCTGGGGGCCTTCATAAACGGCGCTGCCGGCGATTTAGCGGCCCGCGAGCTAGGTTACCACATCACGGCCACGGACGTGATAGAGCGCATACCGGCTGTCTTGAGGCCCTACGAGCGCGTGGAGCTCGGCACGCCAGGCTTATGATGGATGCTTGACCGGGAGCTCCACAGAAGCTTTCACGTCTGGCCTGAGCGGTAGGTCGAGCACGAGCGAGAGCTTGTAGCGGCCCTTGGAGAAGCCCAGCAGGACAGGCGTCTCCAGGCCCAGGCGCTCTAGCAGGTACCTGGGGCTCGCGTCCTCCACTGTCAGGAGGAAGGTGCGCTCCCGCAAGGGGAACTCGTACTTAAAGCTCGATAAGCTTTTCCTGGCGTATGCCAGCTCGATTTTAGCGCGGTTTACCCCCTCCAGTCCCCCCACTTTAACGCTCAGCTCGCCCTCTAACTCGAGCCTGACGCCCCTGGCCTTAGAGGCGCTCCACGTTATGGTCCCCTCGAGCGCATCCGGCCCTAGCCTTACGGAAGCGCTGGCTCTGTCCTCTTTATGCCTGGCGGTGAGGCCTAGGCCCGTCTGCGCGAACTCAGTTGAAATGGGGTCCAGCATGGCCAGGATGAGGGGCATCTCTCTCCCATGGCCCCCGTCTGGCTCGAGCTTCACGGCGGGCAGCTCCACGTAATCCATGTGAGGGCCGGAGAACACCGTGAAGCCTCGAGGCAGCTCGCTTAGCCTGATGGAGCGCGCGGTCTCGGCCGGCCCGGCGGGCAAAAAGGCCGATTTGTGCTTGTAATGCCTGCTGGTCGTAGTCATCATGGTCTTCCCGGTGGGCACGGTCGTTTGGCGGGTTATCCAGATGCCCAGGGCCGTGAGCTTGCCCAGTCGGACGCGGATTGGCTTAGGCAGGATTATCTCGTCCCGCGTGAGCCTCAGTTTGCTGGCTAGTTCCTCGGCTTCTCGGCGGGCCAGCTTCAGCCTTTGCCTGGCCCTTGTCCACTCATTTGCCGCGTGAGCCAGGATGGCCGCGATGACCAATACCATGAGGGCTATCATCAAGACAAGGGGGTTAATGGCGAGGACCGCCGGCCCGGCTATCACGCCCATCGAGAGCGTTATGATGGCCACCAAGGTCAGTGCGGCGAGGAGAGCGGCTAAGGCGTTCATGTTCAGGGTCGGTACCTCGGGTATGGCTATTATCACGCGGACCATTCCACTCCAGCGGGGGCTCTCAGTCCATAAATGCCTTCCCTTAGAGTTCCCAGAACTCCGATTGGATGCGCCTCACCTCCCTAAGCGTTTTCTCGGCCTTGGCCCTCACGTTAGGGGTTGTGCGCGTCCTCTCGTCCACTACCCGGTAATCCTGGCCCGTCAAGAGCGCTAAATCAGCCACGAACATCTTGCCTATATGGGCTAGGGAGTAACCGCCTTCTAGGACGGCTACCAGCTTCCCCCCACAGGCCCTCTTGGCCAAATCGGCCAAGCTCGCGAAGGCTTCTACTTGTCCCAACATGGACAGGCCCAGCCTGGCTACTGGGTCGGCGTAATGGACGTCGAACCCCACCGAAGCCAGCACGAACTCCGGGCCGTACTGCTCGGCTATGGGGACCACTATCTCCCTCAGCGCCCTCAGGTACACGTCGTCGCCCGTGAGGAGCGGCAGCGGGACGTTGACCGTGAAGCCCCGTCCCTCGCCGGAGCCCACCTCTTCCTCAAAGCCCGTGCCGGGGAACCACGTCGGGTCTTGGTGGAGGCTGGCGTAAAGCACGCGGCCCGTCTCGTAGAAGAACTCCTGGGTGCCGTTCCCGTGGTGGGCATCTATGTCTATGATAGCCACGCGCTTCAGCCCCCGTTTCTCGAGCAGGTATTGAGCTGCGATGGCCACGTTGTTGAAGATGCAGAATCCCCGGGCGTAGTCGCGGCCAGCGTGGTGGCCAGGCGGCCTGACGAGCGCCCAAGCGGCATCGTAATGCCCTTCGAGCACCAGCTCGACAGCTTGGATAGCGGCCCCAGCCGCGCGGACAGCGGCCTCGTAGGAGCCGGGGCTGGCCACCGTATCACCTAAGTCCATGAGCCCCCCTCCCCTAGCGCAGAACTCCTCTACCCAGCCTACGTAGCGCTCGTCGTGCACTAGCCCGAGCTCTTCCCGCGTAGCCCGCCTGGGTTCTATGAGTTCGCAGGCGCCGGCCTCTAGGAAGCCGCTCTTCCTCAGCTCGTTGAGCATGACCTGGAGCCTCTCGGGGCACTCGGGGTGCGTGGGGCCGGGTTGGTGGTCCAAGAACTTATCGGTATAGAGGACCGCTACCCTCATGGCCGAGCGCGAGGGGCGCTCGGGGCGGGAAAACGCTTTCGGCTAGAGGAAAGGTAAGAGCACCCAGGCCGAGGCCAGGGCCATGCCCAGGGTGAGGGCAGCGTAGGCGAGCAACCTCGGGTACATTTCGGCCTGCCTGAGGCCGAAGTATTCAGCCGAGACTATGAAGCAGAGGTGGAGGGGCGATATTATGTAGCCCACCACGGCGCCCGTGTAGACCGGCAGGACCTCGGATAACCTCATCCCAGATGGCAGGACGGCTATGCTGAGCATACCGCTCCCCGTCGCTATGCCGAGGCTAAAGCACAACAGCATGAGGGCGAGCGTCTCGGGCAGGGGAACGAAGCTCAGGCCCTCCCTCAGGGCCTCAGAGGCCTCAGACGCCTTGAAAACGTCCCTGAACAGCATGGCGAAGAGCACGGGGAAGGCCAAGTTATGTGCCCTGCTCTTCTTCAGGGCCACCCACATCTTCCTCGGGGCTTCCCTTGCTTGACCGTGGGCCAAGAGGATGGAGGCCGCTATGGAGCCGCACACGGAGAGCGTGAGGCCCAGCCCCACGGCGTTTAACACGGGGGCCACCAGCACAGGTGCCAGGCCCCTCCCCAGCCTTGCTAGCCCCTCACGCGGGTCACGCGCAGTGTTCCGAGCGTGTGGTGTACGCGCGCTTCCCTCCTGCTTCAGGCGGAAGAAAGAGGCCACGTAGCTCGCGATTAAGTGGGCCACGGCGGCCGGGGCTAGGGCGGCTATCAGCACGTAGAGGTCCACGTTGAGCACCTTGGGGCTCGCCAAGACTATGAGCACCGGCGAGAGGGGATAGGCGAAGAAGTTGAAGTGCCTGAAGAGGAGGTTGGCGGTAGCAGGCCCCCTAGCATCCATGCCCTCGGAACGCCCTTCTTCCTCGACGAGGGAGGCTGAGAGGATAGCGCCGCCCGGGAGGGGGAGGAGGCCGAAGGTAGTGGAGCCTACGGCTATGAAATTCCTGCCCTTAAGCCCCAGGGAACGCAGCCCGCTAGCTATATCGTCTACCTGGCCTAGCTCGCGCATGAGGGAGCCCAGGATGGCTATCAGGGCCACGCTCGCCACGGCATCCCAGAGATCTAGGTCGAGAAGGCTTGAGCAGAGGCAGCGGGCCAGCTCGCCTGGCCCGAGGACCAGGGCACCGAAGAGCAGGAGGCCAGCTAGGATGCAATAACCCACGTTAAGCCTGAGGGCCGAGAGGGAGATCATGAGGGCAAGGGCTAACGCGAGCCACACTAGAACGCTCAAGCCACGATCACCCTTGACCTAGCCAGGAAGGCTTCCACGGCTTCCTTCTCGCATCTGACCTCCAGCCTCACGGGCGTTATGGAGATGTAACCCTCCTTCAGCGCCTTGGCATCCGTCCCAGCTGGCCCGTCCCATGCCCTCTTGGCCCAGGGCCTCATGAAGAAGCGCCCTTCTCGCTCTCCTACTGCCGACCAGAAGGCCTCTCTCATGAGCTCCGTTATCATGACCTTCGCCCTATCGGCCCCAACAGGCACGTTAACGGATATTATATCCACGCCCTCCGGCATACCTTCCTCCAGCACGAGGGAGGCCAGCTTGGCCACGAGGTCGGCAGCCAAAGCTAAATCCCTCTTGAGCTGCTCGGGTGTGGGCTTTGGGAGACCGGTCCCGATGCCGTAAGAAGCAGCTATGGCCGGGACGCCGTGGAGGGAGGCCTGGATAGCGGCTCCCAGTGTCCCCGAGTGGAGGAGGTCCTCTATGCCCAGGTTAGGCCCCATGTTTATGCCAGACACTAAGAGATCCGGTTTCCCGCCCAATAGCTCCAGGCCTATGAGGAAGCAATCTGCCGGTGTGCCGGTGCTCACGTAGAAGCGGGCGTTCACCGGTCGCTCGAGGGCTAGCTCCCTGACCTCCACGGGCTTTAGTAAGGTTATGGATTTCCCCCGCCCCCCCACGGCCTCCTCGGGCACCACAACCAGCAGCTCGCCTAAGCAGCTGAGGGGCTCTATCAGCGCCCTCAGGCCAGGTGAGTCAGGGCCGTCGTCGTTGATGAGCAGTACCTTCTTCATCTCTCCGGCCCCAGGCCAAGCTGGCCCAAAAAGGCTTTTCCCTCCCAACCGGCCATCCGGTGATGGGTGATAGCTCTGCCCAAGGTACTCATCATAATCAGCGATGCCGTGGAAGCTCAGGAGGTCTTCTACTTACCCATATTGGCGCCTCAAGGAGGCCGGCGTAGAAGTCCATGTGACTGCCCCGAGCAAGAAGACCATATTCACGGTGGTCCATGACCGCGAGCCCGGCTGGGAGACTTATACACCGAGAAACCCAGCTACCGCTTCCCGGAGGCCTGGGTGGATAAGGCCTTCAAGGACGTTAAGCCCGAGGAGTACGATGGCCTCATCATCCCGGGCGGTCAGGCGCCTGAGTACATAAGGATCTACCCGGAGCTCAAGCCCATAATCAGGCATTTCTTTGAGGCCAATAAGCCCGTGGCAGCTATATGCCATGCCCTACTCGTCTTGCTAGCCCTGGCCCCGGATCACCCCAAGGGACGCAAGATGACGGCCGTCAAGGTCCTGAAGGCGGATGTGGAAGCCGCCGGGGCCACTTACATCGATGAAGAAGTTGTCGTGGACGGGAACCTCATAACGAGCAGGACGTGGTGAGACCTGCCGGCCTTCATGCGCGAGTTCCTCAAGGCCATAGGCGCTTGAGCGCCGGGGCGCTGATCCCCAAAATGCCCTTAATTTTTGCTCTAGGGCGGGAAAGCTTATTAAATAGCTCCCCGAGGGCGTGGGTGATGGGCGAGATACCTTACAGGGAAATCGTCGAGGGCGCTAAGTTCCTCATGAAGCTCCCCTTAGAGCAGCAGCTGAGGCTCATAGAGCTCATCATGAGGTCCGTCCCGGCGAACGTGGAGGAGACCGTGAAGAAGATAATGAGCGAGCTCGGCCCCGCTGACCTAGAGAACGTGAGGGAGGTCTTGGCCTTCACCTTGGCCATCATAAAGGGGTTGGCCAGGAAGGACCCGTCCGAGGTGGTCAGGGACCTGGAGAAAATGGGTTTCTCAGAGAAGAGTGCCAAGGCCATAGTGGATAAAGTGGTCGAGGAGCTCCCGAGCGCCGAGAAAGACGCCGAACTTCTCAAGGAGCTGGGGGACGAAGAACTCTCTAAGCTCCTGGCCAGCTGGGTGAAGTTCTTCACGGGCGATTACGAGGACTTCGGAGAGTGGGGCGAGGAAGCCGGTCTGCCCGACCACTACCTCTTGGCCGCCAGCAGGTTCCTCGAATCGGCCCTTAAGTCCGTGTTATCAGGCGAGATCTCGCTCAGGAGGCTGAGGAGGGCGTTGATAGAGGAATACGGTTTCAAACCAGCCCAGGCGGCGCGCATGGTACGGACGTTTGAGGAGAACATGGAAGAGCTCTTCAGGGTAATGGTGTTCAGGTACCTTAAGCGCCTGTTAGACGCTATCGAGTGAGCAAAGTGTTAAGGGCTTTCACGGCGGAAGTGGCCCTAGGTGCCAAGCTTGGCCGAGTACGATGCTGTGGTAATAGGGGCCGGGATCCTAGGCTTAGCCACCGCGTATTACATGAAGAAGGAGAACCCAGGCCATAGGATACTCGTGGTAGAGCGGTTAAGCGGGCCAGGCCAGGGCAGTACGGCCAAGAGCGCTGGCATGTTCAGGGCCTTCTTCTACTCCAAGACCAACCTAGCGTAGCGCACACGAGCATCCGCTTCTACTGGCACCTCCAAGAAGAGGAAGGCGTGGACCTGGGCATGAGGTGAGTAGGCTACCTATGGCTTTTCGACGCTGAGGGCTTCGCCCGGATAAAGCCGGTGCTCGAGGCGCTATCCTCCCGGGGCCTGAGCTAACAGGATCTATGAGGCCCGCGAGCTGGCTTCCATGATGGGCCTCCGGGCCGAGGTATCAGCCGATGAAGAAGCCGCCCTCATGGGGCTCCCCGACGTGGAATGCGGCGTCTTCGTGCCTGACGCTGGCTCAATAGACGTTTAATGCCTTAGCTAGGTTTTACGAAGGGGCTTTCCTCGGCCTCAGGGGCGAGATAGCTTACAACACGGAGGTCAGGAGCTAGTCTTGGAGCCCGATAGGCCCCTGGGCCTCCCCGGCGAGCCCTTCATATGGCAGGAGGCAGCCGTCAAGGGCGTCGAGACGGATAAGGGCATCATAAAGGCTAGGAAGGTAGTGGTGGCGGCCGGGGCCTGGTCCCATAAGCTCTTGGGGCCGGTGGACCTCGAGTGCTTTTTCAGGCCCAAGAAAAGGCAGATATTCTCCATCAGGGCAGCAGGGCGACCGAGCCTCGAGAAGCTCCTCTGGTCTAAGGGCTTTAACAGGGAAGGCTGTATGCCCTTCACCATCCTGCCCAGGCCGAGGGTATTCATCAGGCCGGCCGTGGAGGAGGCGCTCTGGCTCGGCTACACGGACGAGTTGGGGCGGCTTTTCGAGGAAGAACCCGAGTTAGAGCCTAAGCCCGAGCCGGAGTTTTACGAGCTCGGTATTTACCAAGTGGCCGTGAAGTATTTCCCACAGCTAGAAGGCTGTAGGCCTCATGCTTCTTGGGCCGGCTACTACGCGGAGAACCCCATAGACCATCAGCCCGTGGTATTCGAGGAAGCAGGTGTTTTGGTTGTCGGTGGGGCGAGCGGCAGCGGGATAATGAAGGCAGACGCCATAGGCAGATAGCCGCTGCTCTCTACTCGGGCCAGGAGCACGCCACGCTCTACGGGGGAGAGGAGTTCAGGGTGAGCGATTTAGGCATAAGGGGCCGGAGGGCGGAGCCGGAGAAACTCGTGATTTAGGCCAGCGGCCCAAGGCTTAAATCCCGAGACCGCCTGGCCTGGGGACGCCGGGTATGCCGCCTTGGACCGCGCGGGGGAATGGCTGGTCAGGATAAAACATGAATTAGCGTTCATAAGGGGCAACCTCTTAGTGATTACCATAAGCTGGGCTATTTGGAGACCCTTCAACTACGCCGTGCACGTCTACGACCAAGTGTACGTCCTGGCCCTGGGCGCCGACACGGTCATCTTAGGCCTCATGGCCGCTACGTCCTCCGTCATCTTGGGCCTCGTGAGGTTCTTGGGCGGCTACGTGGCCGATAGGCACGGCAGGAAGCGTATCCTCGTCTCCATGACCTTCGTCTACTCCTCAGCCCTCTTCCTATACGCCCTCGCGCCGGATTGGCGATGGGTGTTCGCGGCCTCCATCATAACCAGCATTTGCCTGCTCTACCAGCCTGCCCTCTCGGCCATACTGTCCGATAGCATGCCGCCTGAGAAGAGGGGCCTTGGCTTCGCCCTCTCGGAACTCCTGCCCGAGCTAGTAGGCTTGCCGGCCCCCCTCTTAGCCATGTACCTCGTGGGCACCTACGGGCTCGTGACCGGCATGAGGCTAGCTTACGCGTTTATGGCCACGACCGGTATAATAGCCGCTTTAATCAGACTCGCTTTAGAGGAGACCCTGCCGCGTGAGGCCCGGGCCCCGGTAGCACTCGGCGATTTCCTCAACGATTACAAGCGAGCTGTGAGATTCGCCCTGCGCGGCCTCAGGCCTTATCTAGTAGTCCTGGCCTCCAACAGCCTCACGGTCGGCATTTTCTCAGTTATCCAGCCCTTCATCATCTATTACCTCGGGATATCCTTCGACGAATGGGGCATAATATACATGTTGGGCTCTGTGGCCTCCCTCGTGGTCCTCTTGCCGGCCGGTATCCTGGTGGATAAGCTCGGGAGGAAGAACTCCCTGATAGTGGGCTTTTCCTCCTATCTCGTCGCTGTTCTCGTGCTGACGATCGCCAAGCCCCTAGGGATAACGGTTTTCTGGCCGGTAGCTGGCTTAATGATACTGCTGTGGTCGAGTTCCTACCTAACCCATAACGCTCTCTCGGCTCTAGAAGCCGATTTAGTGCCTAGGGAGCTCAGGGGGAAGCTCTCAGCTTTCTTCCGCTTGCTTCTAAGCGTCGGGAGGGCCATTAGCTCGGCAGCCTGCGGCTTCCTCTACGCCGCCATTAATCCGAGCGCTTCTGCTGCCTTCTGCTCCCTCGCCGCCTTGGCTAGCCTGATGGCCGCCTCCACCGCACTGAAGGAGCCAGAGCACAGGCATGAGTAAGAGAAGGCTTTAAAAGGCCCCTAGCCCGCCTAAGGCGGGGGAAGGGAAGTTGGAAGGTGAGCACTTTAACCCGTCCTGAGGCCCCCCTGACCTACATACGCGATATTCTGTCCGGCAGGAAGCCGTCTGGCCGCGCCAGGCTCATGGGCTGGCTCTCAAATAAGCGCTCGAGCGGGGGCATAGTATTCCTCATCCTACGCGATGGGACGGGCTGGCTCCAGTGCGTGGCCAGGCGCGATGTGCTTGGCGAGGGAGCCCTGGAGGAACTCGAGAAGCTGCCAGTCGAGTCGGTGCTGGAGCTAGAAGGCGAGGTACGTGAGGACCCCAGGGCGCCGGGCGGCTACGAGCTGACCGTGGAACGCTACCGCGTGCTGAGCGTGGCCGAGCCGGATTACCCCATAGCCAAGAAGTACCACGGCCCCGATTTCCTGCTCGACCACCGGCACCTATGGATAAGGAGCAAGAAGATGTGGTGCGTTCTTATGCTGCGCGCTAAGCTCCTCAAGGCCGCCCGCGAGTGGCTAGACGAGCACGGCTACGTGGAGGTCCAGCCGCCTATTCTGACGGCCGCCGCCTGTGAAGGAGGGGCGACCCTCTTCCCGGTCGATTATTTCGGCCGCAAGGCCTACCTCACGCAGAGCTGGCAGCTCTACGGCGAGGCCTTCATAGCCAGCGTGGGGAAGTGCTACACCATCGCGCCCTCCTTCAGGGCCGAGAAATCCAGGACACGCAGGCACCTCACCGAGTACTGGCACTTAGAGGTCGAGATACCATTCTGCGGCTTAGAGGAGCTCCTCAAGGTAGAGGAAGAACTGGTATCCCACATTTGCCATAGGCTGGCCGAGGGGGCTAAAGAGGAGCTAGTCACCCTGGGCCGCGATCCAGCCGATCTGGCCAAGATCGTGCCGCCCTTCCCGCGCCTAACGTACGACGAGGCCGTAGAGCTCCTCCAGTCCAAGGGCGTGCAGATAGAGTGGGGCGAGGACCTTACCTGGACTCACGAGAAAACGCTGTCGCTCCAGTTCGATGTGCCCTTCTTCGTGACGCACTTCCCGAAGAGCGCTAAGGCCTTCTACCACAAGCCCGACCCGACCAGGCCGGAGGTCACGCTCTCGGCCGATATGTTGGCGCCCGAGGGCTACGGCGAGATAATAGGCGGTGGCGAGCGCATAGAGGACTACAAGACCCTATTGGCCCGTATAGAGGAGGAAGGCCTCGACCCAGAGGACTACAAGTGGTACCTCGACCTGCGCAAGTACGGGGCCGTCCAACACGCGGGCTTTGGCCTGGGCGTGGAGCGCATGGTCATGTGGGTCTGCAAGCTAGAGCACATACGAGACGCCATAGCTTTCCCAAGGCTGGTGAGGCGCAAGCCTTACCCGTGAACCGGACAATACATCCCCCGGCCGGAGGCGGCATCACGGACGTACATGAGATATCCCAAGGCCTTTTATAAGGAGAGCTTAATATAACTTCCTGAGCTCTCCTGCCCTTAAACCTCAAGGGATTAGTGTGCTCTCTAAGGGAAGCTTTATTAGTTCTCTCATGCCTTACACTTGCGAAGGAAATCAGTTGCCTCTAGTCATGATCTGGATTGGCAAGGACGTTCTGACAACTGAGCAGATAGCTGAGCTATCGAGGGAAATAACTGACGTCATCGTCAGCGAGGCAGGCCAGCCCCAGCATTATACTTGGGTCATCGTGCACGAGGTCCCCGAGGAGAACTGGATGGTGGACCGGTTGACGGTTCCCGAGCTAAAAGCCAAGCTGAGGGAACGTGAAAAGAGCGTGACATGGAGAGTGCAGGAGAAGATCGCGCGCTATTTTTACAGCGGGCCGAGCGGCTTCCCCGTGGGTAAGCCACTTAATGGTTCTAAGAGCGTCCTCGTAACCCTAAAGGAACGTCTTGGCATTACCCTAGGACCTATTACCAGGATGGGAGTTGGGGAGCGAACTGAGGATTGGGAAGCGGATTTCTCTACGCTTTCCTTCCAGCGATTACACATGCCATCTTGGCGACTGCGCCTGCGCTAAGAGCTCCCATACGGCAATCCGAAGGCCGCCCTTCAAAAATCCCAGATTTTTCCTCCCGAACCAAGCAGCCTAGCTCATGGTTCCCGACGAGCTCGGAATCACGCGGAACTCTGCCTTACCGGGAAGCGGCTTATCACGGCATGAGGCTATAGCGTTTTCGTCTTAAGCCGTGGGAAAGCTTTTCGCAGGGTTCGCTAGGGCTCGTGCGGGAGTTGGCATGAAGGGTGAGCCGCTGGCAGCCGTGGTCTCAGCCGGCATGACGCGCTTCGGCAAACAGCCAGGTTACTCGGCCCGCGAGCTCTTCGCCCTGGCCTTCAAGGAAGCCCTTGAGCGCTGCCCTGAGCTGGATCCTAAGCGCGATATCCAGGCCGTGTTCGTGGGCAACATGGCCGGCGAGGGCTGGGAACACCAAGGGCACTGGGGCCCGATCTGCGCCGATTGGGTAGGCCTCGTGCCCAAGGCCGCCACGCGCTTCGAGAACGCCTGCGCTTCCTCTGGCGCCGCCTTCCGTTGGGCTGTCCTGGCCATTAAGTCGGGCCTCATAGATGTGGCGCTCGTGGGCGGCGTGGAGAAGATGACGCACCGTACCACGCCCGAGACGACAGAGTTTCTGGCCTTCGCCTCTGACCACCCCTTTGAGCAGTTCCACGGCCTGACGTTCCCGGGCCTGTACGCGCTCATGGCCGTGGCGCACATGCATCGCTACGGTACCACGGAGGAGCAATTGGCCATGGTAGCCGTGAAGGCCCACAAGTACGGCGCTCTCAACCCGAAGGCCCACTTCCAGAAGCCTGTGACGCTCGAGAAAGCCCTTTCGAGCCGTGTGATAGCCTGGCCCCTGAAGCTCTACGATTGCTGCCCGATAAGCGATGGGGCCGCCTGTGCTATCCTCGTGAAGCCCGAGTTGGCCAGGCGCTTCACGGACACGCCCGTCTACGTGATAGGCACGGGCCAGGGCAGCGATTACATAGGCCTCTACGAGCGCGAGGACCTCACAACCATCAAGGCCACGGTGGAGGCCGCCCGTCAGGCCTACCGCATGGCGGGCATAGAGGACCCGCTGAAGGACCTAGATGTCGTGGAGGTCCACGATTGCTTCACCATAGCCGAGATCATGGCCTACGAGGACCTGGGGCTCTGCCGCAAGGGCGAGGGCGGCAAGATGATAGAGGAGGGGCGCACGGACCTAGATGGTGATATACCGGTCAATATGTCGGGCGGGCTGAAGTCTAAAGGGCACCCGGTGGGCGCCACGGGGGCAGCCCAGGTGTACGAGATGTTCCTCCAGCTCAGGGGCGAGGCGGAGAAGGGCAGGCAGGTGCCGGACGCCGAGGTAGGGCTGGTGCACAACATGGGCGGCTCCGGCGCCACCTGCGTGGTCCACGTCTTCAGGAGGGGGTGATCGGGATGGCCTCCGGGGCTGAGGGCCTGCCCTTCACCATAGATAGCTTCTACAGGCTTTTAGGCGAGGGCAAGCTCATGGGCGTGAGGTGCCGCTCCTGTGGCCGCTTGCTCGTGCCTCCCAGGCCCGTCTGCCCGGCCTGTTATGGCTCGGAGATGGAGTGGGTGGAGCTAAAGGGCGAGGGTGTGGTGGAGACCTACACGGTCATTCATGTGGCCCCGCAGCAGTTCGCGGAGGAAGCGCCCTACGTGGTAGCCATAGTGAAGCTAGATGAGGGCGTGAGGCTACCGGGCAGGCTGGTAGGCGTGGCGCCCGAGGACATTAAGGTAGGCATGCGCGTGAAAGTAGAGTTCGGGGAGCCACGTGGGGAAGGATGGCCTGATTGGCCTACCTACCGCTTCCGGCCGGTTAGCCCCTGATGACCTGGATGGCCTTCATCACCCACTTCACGGGCTTGAGGCTCCTCGGCGTCACGGATGCCCTCCCTTCTATGAGGTCCCTGCGCAGGGCCAGTAGGTCCCAGCCGTATTCCGTCTCGCACTTCTTTATGGCGTTGAGTGCTACCCTGGCCCCGTAAGCCAGTATGAAGGCCATGCCAGCCGTCGCCACGCGGTTACGGGCCGTCATGCGGAAGTACTCTCTCATGAGCGTGGGAGCCCATAGGAGGTTGTGCCTCCAGGCCTTGAGGAGCAACTCCGAGCGGCGGATGTTCAGGTCCTTGAGCGTCATGCCCGTGTAGCCCTTGCGCCTTAAGGCGCCCATGGCCACGAAGAAGAGGGGCACGATGAGGCTCTTGAAGGGCCTGAGGCGCTCCACGAGATCTATGGTCAGCTCTACGTCCTTCTCCGTCTCGCCCGGCAGGCCTATTATGAGCGTGGCACACGGCACCCAGTTGTTCTCGCGCAGTATCTCGAAGGCCCTCACGACCACATCTGGCCACTCCTCCGGTTTGAAGGGCTTCACCTTGCCACGCATGTGGAGTTCTATCATGTGAGGGCTCCCGGTTTCTATGCCTGTTTGGCCGCTGGCCCAGTAGTGCTCGTCAGCGCCGAGGAGCGGGGTCATCTCCTCTACGAGGTCAGGCGCCGCTGCCACCGAGCTAAGGGCGAAATGTGACATGCCTATGCGCTCGACGCCCGGCACGCCCCTCACGGCCTTGAGGAGCTTTAGGACCTTCTCCTTCTCGGGTATGAAGCTCTTAGCGCCATAGCGGAGCACGTCCTCGGCGTGGAGGAGAGGCTGTCTACCGGCCCTGATGTTCACCTCCACGTCCTTAACTATCTTCTCTATGGGGAGGCTCCTTAACTTGGCCAAGGTGGGCTCGCAGAAGCGGCAGCCACGGCCGCAGCCACGGGCTATCTCTACTATACCGCACACGGTAGGGTGCCTTATGTTAGGCACCTTATCCGGGGGCGTCACGATCCCGTGGACTACCTCGGGCAACTCCTCGCCCTTTATGGCCTTCTCGACCAGCGGGCCTATGATCTCTTCCGCCTCGCCTACTACTACGCAGTCTATGCCGTACTGGTGCCTGACCTCATCGTGGACCTCGAGCTGCCAAGCGCCGGGGCCTCCCACAATTATCTTAGGCTTGTATTTCTGGACAGCGGGGTGGAAGATCACTTCACGGAACTTTATGGCCATGTAGGCCTCTCCCCCGAAGAGCTCCGTGAACGTCGTGGTAGCCGGTCCTATGCCTAATGGATCCGTCTCGTTCACGCCCAGGACGCGTGTCTCAGGCCCTACCGCGCGATCTAGGTAATCCGGGTGAGCTACTATGACCTCCTCCTCGCTGAAGCCATACTCGAGCAGGGCCGCCTCCACGCGCCTCAGGCCACACGGTGCTACCTCTGTCTCGCCGTTCAGCCCCACATTCACGCTCGGGCAGAAGAAGTGGAAGTAAACATAATCGGGCACGAGGCCTTTCGGGACACAAGCGCTGAAGCCCATGAAGATACCGCCGCCGTACTCGCTCATTAACGTCCTGTCGGCCGTCAATACTATCTTGTAGCCTTTCTTTTCCACCGCCACACTCAAGCCCCCGGCATGAGCCACTGTCGCCCGTGCCTCTATAAATCTTTAGTTCTAGAGCTTGATGTCGGGCTTGCGCGATGTACTTATATCACTAGGACGCGGCCCCCCGGAGGGCGTGGGGAGAGCTTGAGGAAGTTCGTCCACGCTACCTGGTCCGATATTCAGCGCCTCTGCGAGGAGGTCGCGGAACAGATCAGGAACTCGGGTTTCAAGCCCGACCTGATAGTGGCAGTGGGGAGGGGTGGTTTCCCCCCAGCCAGGATAATAAGCGATGTCCTAGACATTAGGAGGGTAGCCAGCGTATCCGTTGAGTATTATATCTCCGTGGGCGAGACGCGCGGGAAACCCAAGATAGTCTTCCCGCTTAACGCGGACGTGAGGGGGAGGCGTGTCCTGATAGTAGATGATGTGGCCGACACCGGCCACTCGCTGATGGCCGTGAGAGATCATGTGATAGCCCAGGGGGCCGCCGAGGTAAAGGTGGCCACGCTCCACTATAAGCCCTGGAGCGTGCTTAAGCCCGATTACTACGCCGAGGAGACGGAGGCCTGGATAATTTATGCCTGGGAGAGGTGGGAGACGGTCCGTGAGCTAGCGGCTAAGATGAGAGCTGAGGGCAAGAGCCATGAGGAAGTGGTAGCCGAGTTAGTACGCATAGGGTTTGAGGAGGAATTCGTGAGGAAGGTATTGGGTAGCTAATGAGGAAGGCAAAAATAGGGCTTAACGTACGTCTCGGTTGAAGCCAGCGCCTTTCCAAGTTCAAGTCTCGGGCTCTATCACAACAGCCGTGCCGTGGGCGGAGACCATGATGAGGTCGCCCAAGAGGTCGCTGGTCTCGAAGTCCACGCCCACCACAGCGTTAGCGCCCATCTTGGCAGCTTCCTCCTTTAGCAACATGAGGGCCTCGTCCTTGGCTTTCTTCAGCTCCGAGGCATAAGCCCCTATCTTGCCGCCGAACACGCTCTTCACGCTAGCCAGCCACTTACCCCACATGCCCCTCGTCCGGACCGTCAGGCCGTGGACGATGCCCAACACGCGCTTAATCCTGTAGCCCGGCACCGTTGGCGTGGTCACGACCAAGATGTCCCGCATCATCGCTGACGTTACTTGTCCGGTCAGCTAGTTAAGCATTCTATGGCCGATCAGGAACCCCTCGCCCGGCTGAGGAGTTAAAGGAAGAAACTTATAGGTCGGTCTCTCGTCTGACGCATGTGGGGGGCCGATGAAGGTAGTCTCGGGAGCCTGAACGGATGCTGAGTGCCCGGCTAGATGCCGAGGCCCCCATGTATTTCGGTGCTAAAAGCAGGGGTGGGGCAGTGTCGTAAAACATGGGGGGCTTTCAGATGCATCTCGGCTGAGGGTAAGTTTGAATAT
>CAZWYW010000010.1:0-38515 GCA_964638535.1 uncultured Candidatus Bathyarchaeia archaeon
AGGCCGATTTAGTGATATGCTTGAACGTGCGCTCTGGCCCCTTCTTCGCGGTCGCGGATGCCTACGAGCGCTGGAGGGACCTCACGGATGATGACGTGCTTGAGGCACTCGCGAGGTTTAGGACTGGGGCTGGTATTCGCTCTCCCCGATGCTAACACCTAATCTTCAGCTCGGGCGATATGACGGCCCTCTGGGGCGGCCGCAAGCTTATCAGCCCGGATGGTGCACGCAGGGACGGCATGTTGGTGGGCATAGTCGGCAAGCCTAACGTGGGCAAGACGACCTTCTTCGTGGCGGCCACGTTGGCGCCAGCTGAGATAGCGCCCTATCCTTTCACGACCATCAAGCCCAATCGCGGCGTGGCCTACCTGCGCGTGAAATGCGTCTGCCGGGAGTTCGGCGTGGAGGACAATCCCGTGAACTCAGCCTGCGTAGACGGGAACCGCTTGATACCCGTGGAGCTCATAGACTGCGCCGGCCTGGTGCCCGATGCCTGGCGGGGGCGTGGTCTCGGCAACCAGTTCTTGGACGAGATACGCAAGGCGGACGCGCTTATTCACGTGGTAGATGCCTCCGGCTCCACGGACATAGAGGGGCGTCCCTGCCGGCCCAGCGAGCACGACCCCGTGGAGGACGTGCGCTTCCTAGAGCGCGAGATCACCATGTGGATGGCCCAGATAATCAAGCGGGATTGGCCCAAGTTGGTGAGACGCGTGGAGATGGCGGGCGTTAAATTAGTGGACGCATTAGAGAAGCGCCTGAGCGGCCTGGCCATAAAGAGGGCCCAGATAATAGAGGCCCTGAGGGCAACGGGCCTAGACCCCAACAAGCCGGGGAGTTGGGGAGAAGAAGGCCTCCTGGCTTTCGTGGACCAGTTAAGGCGCCTCTCTAAGCCCATGCTCATAGCAGCCAATAAGATCGACCTCCCCACGGCCGAGGAGAACATAGAGCGCCTGAAGGAGACGGGCTATTTGGTCGTGCCTTGCTGTGCTGAGGCAGAACTGGCCCTGAGGAGGGCTGCCGAGCGGGGCCTGATAAAATACCTGCCGGGCGATCCTGATTTCGAAATCCTCAAGCCCGGGGAGCTCACGCCGGGTCAAGCTAGGGCCCTCGAGATAATAAGGGAGCGCGTTCTGGCCAAATACGGCTCCACGGGCGTCCAACAGGCCATAAATGCCGCTTACTTTGAGCTCCTGGGCGCTATCACGGTCTACCCGGTGGAAGACCCCGAGAAGCTCTGTGACCACCAGGGGCGCGTGCTACCAGACGCCTACGTGGTCCCTAAGGGGACGACAGCCCGCCAGCTGGCTTATATGATACACACGGAGCTGGGCGAGTCGTTCATCTACGCCGTAGACGCCCGCACTAAGAAGCGCTTAGGCGAGGATTACGTGCTGAAAGACGGCGACGTCATATCTATAGTGAGCGCGAAGAAGAGGGCTTAATAACCTCCTAGTCGGGACAGGTTCTCGGCATCCTTCAGGAACGGCTTTTGCAGGCCTATTTGGCCTCTAGCGGGCCCCTAGTCTCCACGTGCTGCACTCGTGGGCTTGTGGCGTGGGCCTAGCCAATTTTTTAAGGACAGCCGTCGTGGTGTGGTGAGCGTAGCGGGGCAGGGGGGTGTAGCCGTGCCCAAGCGCATAGTGATAATAGGCGCCAACGCTGCCGGTGTCTCTGCTGCTGCTTTCGCCCGTAAGACGGACCGGAAGGCCGAGATAATTCTCATAGAGAAGGACAAATACGCTGCTTACTCGCGCTGTGGCTTGCCCTTCGCTATCGCGGGCGAGGTGTCATCGCTCGAGGACCTGGTGCTCTACCCGCCCAGCTACTACCAGACCATGAAGTTCGACCTGAGACTTGAGACAGAGGCCAAGCGCGTGGACCTAGAGAGCCGGACCGTCGAGGTCGTGGATAAATCGGGCAAGAAGGAGGAGATAAGCTTTGACAGCCTCATCTTCTGTACGGGCGCCAGCCCCTGGATACCGCCCATAGAGGGGCGCGATAAGAAGGGCGTCTTCATGCTCAGGACCATAGATGATGCCAGGGCTATCATGGAAGCCCTCTCGAGCGCCAAGAAGGCCGTGGTGATAGGCGCGGGCGCCATAGGCCTCGAGATGGCCGCGGCCATGAAGGAGAAGGGCCTAGAGGTAGCCGTGGTAGAACTCCTGCCGCATGTCCTCCCGCTCGCCATAGACGCCGATATAGCCAAGATGGTGCAGGGCGTGCTTGAGGAACACGGCATCCGCGTCATTCTGGGCAAGCCGGTGAAGCGCATCCTGGGCGATGAGCGCGTAAAGGCGGTAGAGGTGGATGGCGAGGAGCTTGAGGCCGATATAGTGATCGCGGCCACGGGCGTCAGGCCTAACACTGCCCTCGCGGCTGAGGCCGGCCTTGCCATAGGGCCGACCCGCGCTATCAAGACGGACTTCAGGATGCGCTGCCTCGATGCCCAGAGGCAGAGGCCCGTGGAAGGCGTTTACGCGGCCGGCGATTGCGCCGAGACCATCCACATGGTGACGGGCCTCCCGGCCCTATCGCAGCTCGGCACTACGGCCGTGAGGATGGGCAAGGTAGCCGGCATAAACGCGGCCGGTGGTTATGCGATCTTCCCGGGCG
Source organism: uncultured Candidatus Bathyarchaeia archaeon (assembly GCA_964638535.1). Lineage (GTDB taxonomy): Archaea > Thermoproteota > Bathyarchaeia > EX4484-135 > EX4484-135 > EX4484-135. Next base: position 2,617 of record CAZWYW010000010.1, read on the forward strand.
TCCTAGGCTCCTTCGTGACGAAGATATTTGACCTGCAGGTGGGCTCCACTGGCCTGACCGCCGAACAGGCCAAGCGCCTCGGCATGGACGTGGTCACGGGCGTCGCCACGCACGTAACGAAGGCCGAGTATTACCCCGGCGGCAAGCATATCCGCGTGAAGCTGGTGGTGGATAAGGCCACGAAGCGCGTGGTAGGCGGGCAGGTGGCGGGCGGGGAGGACGTGACGCAGCGCGTGAACACGATCGCCCTAGCCATCCAAGCCAAGATGTCTGTCTACGACCTCGCCATGCTCAGGTCGGCTTACGCACCGCCCGTCGCGGACGTGTGGGAGCCCATAGTGTTAGCGGCCGACGTGGCTGCCAGGAGGCTGGGTTAAGGGCCGGGTCAGCGGCCTCTATCGCGTTTTTCTCCATACCCCTCACCGAAGGCTTATCTGCCATACTACTTGGAGAGCCTACAGGTGATGCTCCTGACTAGCCGAGGGAACGTCTGGGAGCGCGTCTATGGCCGCGAGGGGCCTGCTTGGGGCTCCCTGCCCGACCCTGAGTTGATCGAATACGCCGAGCTTATACCGCGTGGTAGGGCGCTCGACCTGGGCGTGGGGGACGGCCGTAATGCTTTCTTCTTAGCCCGGATGGGCCTGGAGGTCCTCGGCGTGGATATCTCAGAGGCGGCTGTGGAGAAGTGCAACAAGCGGGCGGCCGAGCTGGGCTTGCTCGTGAAGGCCGTGGTCGCGGACCTCCGGGATCTCGAGATCGAGGCGGGCGCTTACGCGTGCGTAGTATGCTCCTACGTCTTGCCCTTCCTGAAGCGCAGCGAGATCCTGGCCCTGGTGGAGCGTATTAAACGTGGCTTAGCCGATGGGGGCTTCGTGTTCGTCAGGGCCTTCACCACAGAAGACCCATTATATCAGCGCCTCAGGGCGAAGGGGCTGCCGGAGGTAGAGGATGGCACCTTCTACAGCCCTAAGTTCCACACGTACTTCTCCTTCCTACGGCCGGGCGAGCTTAGGGAGTTGTTCGCCGGCCTAGAACTCGTGAGCTACGCAGAGGGTTACAGCCTGGACATGACGCACGATAAGCCTCATTACCACGGGTGGGCGAGCTTAGTAGCGCGGAAGCGGGGTCATTAAGGGGCTTAGGGTTTAGCAGGGCCTGGCTGAGGTAGCCTCGGTCAGGAAGCGTTTTAAAGGGGCTTTTCCCCACGCCTAGATGGCCGGGTGGCCCAGCATGGTGAGGGTGCACTTCAAGGCCGATTACGCGCTCGCCTTCGGCGAGGTCTACGAGCTGAAGCTAGGTAAGCGGGCCACGATACGCGAGGTATTCGAGCGCTTAGCCGAGGCCCTCGGTAAGAAGTTCAGGCTGGGTGTCTATGACCCGGAGAAGCGCCAGCTTATGGGTGTCGTGGTGAAGCTGGGCCTGAACTCCCGGACGGCTGTCGAGGACCTAGACGTGCCGGTGGGCGATGAGGACGACATCGTGATCTACCCGCTCGACCTGGGCGGGTGATACCGCCAGAAAAACCGCCTAGTGGGAAACCATTCCTTTAAAGGAGGCTTTTAACGCGCCTTCAGCTCCTCGTAGAGACGCCTCGCGTAAGCTGGCGCTTGCTCGCGTAGCTCCTCCGGCAGCATGCTCATGGCCGTCATGAGGAGGCGCGTCAGCCTAGCCCTCATATCACCCGGCAGCTCGTACCAGCGCTCGTAAATGGTCTTCCAATCGTGTTTCCTAAGGGCCTCTAATATCCTCTCGTGCCTGGACATGTCCCTTTAACCCCCTCCTTCCTCGAGGCCCTTTGTCATAGCCTCTACCATGGCCTCGCTCAGCACCTTCTCTAGGTCCTTTATGGCCCCCTGGGCTATGGCTATGTGGTCCGGCACGCTATAGCGCTTGAATATGCTCTCAGCTATGTCCACAGAGAAGAAGCCGAAGAACACCGTCTTAACGTAATCGGCGCCCTTCTCTATCAAGCCCATCTGGAGGCCCGTGAAGACGGCGAAGACACCTATTATGAGCTCGGCTAGCGCGTGGCCCCAGGTAGTTGGATAGCCGGAGCCGCGAATTCTCTGGAAAGCCCACCTAACGACCACGCCAGCCATGCTGGCTAACACGGTATATATCGTCGCCAGAATATCCGCTAGCTCGGCCCCGCTAAACACCTTTCCACCGCCGGTGAGGTGATATGGAGGACTAAAGTTATAAGATTTTGGCCAGAAAAACGCCGGGGTTCTCCTAAGGCGCTCAGGTCGCTATATCGGCCTCGAGCAGCAGGGCCTTTGCAGCCCTCAAGTTAGGCACTAGGTGCCGGCAATCGGGGCAGTAAGCCATGAGCTTCTCCAGCTCAGCCGAGAGGCGCTCGTATACCCTGCCGGCCCTCTCCATGAGCCTCTTCCTGATGGCCTCAAGCTGCTTGTTGGTAGCGTACGGGCGGCCACAGTTCGCGCAGCGCTTCATGGGCACTTCTATGCCCTTCACCATCTCATCCTTGCCCTTGAACCAGGCCCTGTACTCGCCCGTGAGCTTAACGCCGCCCTCCTCAGGGCATACCTCCTCACAGGTGGCACAGTAAATGCAGAGGCCGTAGTTCACGCGCATGGCCCTCAGGGCGGCCTCGCCCGCCTCTAGGTCCTCGAAGCTCATGGCACCCGTCGGGCAAGAGTTGGCACAGGCACCGCAGGCCACGCACTTATCCGTGTCGAACTCCGGCAGGCCCCTGAAGCCCTCCGGCACGCCCCAATATTCCTCGCTCGTGTCTACCTCTATGCCCAAGAGACTGGCTATGGCCTGGGCGATGGCCTGGGGCCTGGGCGGGCAGCCAGCTATCCAGACCGTCACGGGTATGCCGAGCTTATCGGCTGGCCCGAGCATGGAGTAGCCCTCAGCGAAGATACCCTTGCTTATGGCGCAGGAGCCCACGCATATAACGATCTTCGGCTCCCTGAGCTTCTCGTAAACGGCCCTGACCTCATCGGCTGTCTTGAAGTTCGCGCCGCCCGTGATGACTAAGGCTTCGGCTTGCTCGGGCTCGTAGACGAGTTCTATGTATTGGCCTACCTTGAAGCGCGGCAGGAGGGCCTCAAGTATCTCTATATCGCAGCCGTTGCAGGAGCTGGCATCGGCCCTGAAGACCCGGAGCTTCTTCTCCGCCACCTCACACCACCCCCTCCGCCGTGCCGTAAGGCAGGTCGGCCAGGGAGACCGGGCGCTGGCGGCCCGTCTCGGCGTCCACCAGGACTATCAGCCTGTCGGTGCAGGCGTAGCAGGGGTCTATGCTCTCTAGGATGGGCCTCACGTGCTCCAGCTTAGCGCCCAGCAGCGTCTTCGTGTAGGTGAAGACGTTCGCGTAGGTGGGCGTGCGCACCTTCACCCTCTCGGGCATGTTGGTCCCGTTGGCGCGTATGTAGTACACCAGCTCGCCCCTAGGCGCCTCGCCACGGCCCACGAACTCACCCACCGTGGGCTCGCCCAGCTCAGCCACTATGGGGCCTGAGGGCAGGGCCCCCACAGCCTGCTCCACCATGCTTATGCTCTCCAGGTTCTCGCGGGCCCTCACCATCGCCCTCGCCCTGACATCGCCGTCCTTCTCCACTACCACGTCAAAGCTGAGTTCGCCGTAGGCCGCATAGGGGTCATCGGCACGCACATCGCTCTTCACGCCGGAGCCACGCAGCGTTGGCCCGACAGCGCCCAGCTTGATGGCCTCGTCGTAGCTCATCACGCCTATGCCTGCTACCTTCTTGCCCACCGCCCCGTTCTCATCGAGCATATCCACGCAATACTGCGCGAGAGGTCTTATCTCCTTCATGGTGGTCAGTATCTTCTCGGCCACCTTAGGCGTTATATCGCGCCTCACGCCCCCGACCGTGTTTACGGCGTAATGGACCCTATTGCCGGATATCAGCTCCAGCAGGTCCATGACCTTCTCGCGCTCCGTCATGATGTGCGCGAAGGCCTCGTGCTCGCCCACAGCATGAGCCAGGAGGGCGAGCCAGAGGAAGTGGCTGTGGAGGCGCTCTATCTCAGCCACTATGGTGCGTATGTAGAGGCCGCGCTCGGGCGTGTCCACTTCTAGCACGGCCTCAGCTGTCGTGCAGTAGGCCGTCGTGTGGGCGTGGGAGCAAATGCCGCAGATGCGCTCGGAGAGGAAGACGGCCTGCTTGTAAGTGCGCGTGGTCATGAGCTTCTCTATGCTGCGGTGGCAGTAGCCGAGCGTTATATCGACGTCCTTCACCACGTTGTCCTCGACCACGAGCTTGATGCGCTCGGGCTCCAACAGGTACTCGTGATAGGGGCCTATCACTACTTCCCTACGGGACATACCCTATCACCCCCACACTTCCTCTGCGAACTTAGCCGCCGGGCTCCTGTGGACCTCCAAGCCCAGCTCCTTGGGCTTCACGCCGAAGCACATGGCCATGACCTCCATGAGGTGCAGCACGGGCACGTTGAACTCCATGCCGTAACGCTTGAGGGCCATCTGGCCGGTCTCGAACTGGCTTATACACGCCGGGCAAGCCATGATCACGCAGTCAGCGCCAGCAGCCGTTATGGCCTCGAGCTTGGGCGCTAAGCGCTCCTTGAGGGAGAACTCCATGTCCACGTTAGAACTCGGGAAGCCACAGCAGAGCTTCTCAAGCTTGTAGTCCACCAGTTCTGCCCCGAGGACCTTAAGCAACTCCCTCATCATGTTGGGCTTAGCCCAGATGTCCTCGCCAGGCCTGGATCTGAACAAGTGGCAGCCGTAGTGGACGGCTACCTTGGCCTTGAGGGGCGCCGTGACCAACTCCTCGATCTTGGACTTGAAGTCCCTGTAGAGCGCTTCCACGGCGTGGAGCAGCTCGACCTTGCCCTCATACTTGTAACCGAACTTGGCGAGCACGGAGTTCATTTTCTCGCGCTCCTCTGGCTCCTTAAGGGCCTCCTCTGCCTCGAAGAGCGTCTCATAGCAGCCGTTGCACAGGACGAAAAGCCTGTCGATGCCCTGTTTCTCCGCGAGCGCCAGGTTCCTGGCTGATATGGCAAGCCAGAGGTCTCTGTCCATGAGCCGCGTTATCACGGGCTCGGGGCAGCACGAGTAGCCCTGCACATCCGCGAAATCGGCCCCAAGGGCCTCTAGGACCTTCCGGGCAGCGAGCTCGACGCTCGGGTACCTGAAGGGTATGAGGCAGCCCAGGAAGAGGCCATACTTGACCATCTCGCTCACCTCCTACCTATACCTTAACTTGCCCTTCTCCACGTCATAGCCAGCCCTCTTGGCGAAGTTGACGGCTTCAGCTATTTCCTTGAGTTCTTTAGTCGCCTCTGGGCTAGCACAGGCTCCCGGCGGCGTAGAGGGCAAACTCATCTTCTCCCTCCTGCGCATTATGGTCCTCGATATGGCTATGGCACAGCCGGTGCCCATCAGGGCCTCGGCCACTGGTCTGGCCTGCGGTGGGAGCGGCCCCTCCCGAGGCTTGAGGAGCGGTTTCTCCTCGTAGCCCTCTGGTGTGTAGAGCTTCTCGGGCCTGAGGCCCACGAACTCCACGCCAAAGAGGTCCCTGACCTCGCGTTCTATGAACTCAGCTGGCGGCGCCAGATCAGAGATATCGGGCACCTCAGGCTTCTCCTTAGGCACTTGGGTCCTGATCGTGACGATCGTGCCGAGCAAGTCCACGTGGTAGAGGAGCTCTATATCGAGGCCGGTGTCCACGGCCGAGAGCGTCATGAAGCGTGCCTCGCGCATCAGGCCCAAGACGGCTTTCATGGCGTCCTTCACGTCCTCAGCTTTGATGGTCAGGAAGACGCGCTTAGGAGTAGGCGCCTCCAGGCAGATGGCCTTGGGACCTAGGGCCTCCTTGAGCTTGCCGATTACCTCCTCAGCCCTCACGCTCCCACCCCATACACTTTCTTCATGAGCTCCAGGGCCTCCGATCTCGGCAGGACCCGTATGGCCTGCGGGGAGCAGAACTTGGCGCAGGCGGGATCGCCATCGCAGAAATCGCACTTCACCGCCACCTTGCGATCCTCATCGAACCAGGGCACACCCGCGGGGCAGGCCAACACACAGAAGCGGCAACCTATGCACCTCATGGGGTTGATCAGCACCCAGCCCGTCTTCTCGTCTTTCTTAATGGCCTCCGTGGGGCAGACAGCAGCGCAGACCGGCTCCTCGCAGTGCCGGCACTGGACGGCCTCGAAAATCACCTGGTTCTTGTCGAAGATCACATGCCTTAAGGCCTTGTCAAAGCTCAGGACGCCGTAGTGCTTGAAGGAGCAGGCTATCTCGCAGTAGCGGCAGCCGGTGCACCGCTCAGGATCGTAGAAGAGCACCAGCTGTTCTGATGTCCCCGCCACTCCTCCATCACCAGGGGCACGTGTAGGCCAGCTAAAAAGGGTTTTCGCTTCCGTTTTTGAGCTATGGCACGTTTATGCCTTCCTCTGGCCAAAAGGGCATAAATATGCGCTCCTTTCGGCAGCTTGATATATGTGAGACTCTCCGGCCGTTAGGCGAAAAAGTTTTAAAACCAAGATTATTTTGGGTGGCGGTGAGAGCTGTGGCTGCCGCTGCCAAGAAGGTGGCTGAAGAATTCAAGAAGATGGTCAAGGAGAAGCTGGGCGTGGTCCCGCCGCACATCGAGGCCATGTGCGATAATATCCCGACGGTCGTGGCCCCCTTCGTGCGCATGTACGGCGCCGCCATGGGGCCGGGCGCCCTCGACCCCAAGACGAAGGAGCTCATAGGCCTGGCCCTGGCCTGCGCCCTGGGCTGCAAGCACTGCATGACCTGGCACACCATCATGGCCCTTGAGCACGGCGCGACCAAGGAGGAGATCTTCGAGGTCCTGGGCGTCGTGGCCGTCATGACGGGCGGCCCCGGTATCGTCACCTGGTCCGAGACGGTCATAGAGGTCCTGAAGCAGAAGGGCCTGCTTTAGGCGGGCCAGCACGCGCCCCTCGGTTTTTCTCGCTCTTCTCTATCCTGATGCTCTTGAGCACGCAATCTCGGCCTCTCACCACCCTGGCCTTAGCGCCGCACTCCGGGCACCTAAGGGTGGGCAGGGCCAGGTGATATGCTGGGTCATCCGCTAGGCTGATGAGGCCCCTGTAGCCGCAGGCCGGGCAAGCTATCTCGCCTGGCTCGGCTTCTATGGCCAATTCAGCGCCCTCTAGGACCGTGCCGCGCGAGAGCTCCTTGAACCAGAAGGCAAGCTGTTCGTGTCGTACCAAGCTGAGCTCGCCTATGACCACTCGGACCTCTAGGACGCGCTCGGCTCCGTACTGTAGGGCTGCCTTGAGGGCCAGGTCAAAAAGCATCTTAGCCACGGAGTACTCATGCATCTAATGTCCTCGCCTCCGCTTGACACCGCCCTCAGAGGCCTAAGGCCTCTATCACGCCCTGTATGCCCTCGCCCGTCCGGCAGCTAGCGCGCACGACCGCTATCGCCGGGTTCACGGTCTTTATGTCCACCTCGAGCTTGCCCACGTTCACGCCCATGGCAGCCGCCAGGTCCACCTTGTTCACCACGGCCACGTCGGCCTCCATGAAGATGTAGGGGTGCTTCACGACCACGTAGGGCCCCTCGGCCACGCTCACGACCACTACGCGCTTGTGCGCTCCCAGCGGGAACTCAGCAGGACAGATGAGGTTGCCCACGTTCTCTATGAAGAGTAAGTCCAGCTCGGCCAAGTCTAGGCGCTTAAGAGCCTTGGCCACCAGGTTGGCGTCTAAGTGGCATTCCTTACCCGTGTTTATCTGGACCACGGGCACGCCATGCCTAGCTATGGCATCCGCGTCTATGGTGGTCGTGAGATCACCAGCTATGTAGGCTATCCGGTAGCGGCCCTTGAGGCGCTCTACCAAGCGCCCTATGAGCGATGTCTTGCCCGCCCCCACGGAGCCCATCACGTCCACGGCCAGGATGCCGTGCCGGTCCAGGAGCGCCCTGTTCTGCTCGGCCAAGCGCCTGTTCGCCTCCAGCAACGATTCCTCTAGTTCTATGTCGAAGACCTCCCCTTCCTCCGCCACCACGACCTCTCTCATGCCGGCCTGCCGGGCGCTGCCCATACTTATAAGAGCTAGGCACGCACGCCTCGCTCCCTCAGCACGAGGTAGGGCCCAGGGCCTAAGGCCCTAGGGTGGCTCTCCGCGGGCCAGTAAGCCCGCCCTCTCTAGGGCCTCCACCAGGGCTCCCGCCAGGTGTTTAATGGCATCCTCAAGCTCCGGGCTCAGGCCCTCTCCAAAGCCTATGTCCTTGGGCTGGATGCCCAATACGAGCGTCTTAGCGCCCGTGAGGCGGGAGAGGTAGGAGCAGAGGAAGCGCACCGGCAGTGTGTGCGTGGAGGGGAGGTGGGCACTCCCGGCTTCCTCAGGCCTTATCAGGGCTGCCGAGCCCGGCGGTAAGCCAAGGTCGGCGGCATCTACGATGAGGACGTGCGTGGGCCTCGCGCGGGCCACTAGGCCCAATACGTTCTCCGGCGCGCTCCCTCCCTCCACGAGCAACACTCGCTCGCCTGAGCCAGTTAGCTGGCCCTTCTCCGTCAACAGGCGCCTCAGGGCCCTTAAGACGGCTATGCCCGCGAAATCATCGCGCCTCAGGGGGCTGCCTAAACCTAACACGACCAACCGGTTAGCGCCCTTTAGCCAGCGCTCGAGTTCGCGGCCAAGCTCCTCGTGATTTCCCAAGGCCGGGGAAGATGGGCAAGGCTATCCTTAAGTCTTGGGGCGGGGCAAGCCTTTATCAGCTCCCGCGCCGTCCTCGCGTTAGGCATGTGCCTGGCCGTGCCAGCCAAGGTGCTCGAGGTGCGGGGCCACAAGGCGCGGGTGGATTTCGGGGGCACCACGAGGGAGGTAGACGTATCGCTCGTTGACGCCCGGCCCGGCCAATACGTGCTCGTGCACGCGGGCTTCGCCATACAGGTCTTAGACGAGCGGGAGGCGCGTGAGATGCTGAGGGCCTGGGAAGAGGTCTTATCAGCGCTCCCCAGGGCCTAGGGGGCTTAAGCTGGCCATGGCTCTGGAGGTAGTAGCTCGCTTCCGGGATGCCCGTTTAGCCAAGCGCATCGCGGCTAAGCTGGCCGAGTTAGCGCCCGGGGAGCCTGTCAGGTTCTGCCACGTATGCGGCACGCATGAGTGGACCATAAGCCATTACGGCATACGCTCCCTCTTGCCCGAGAACGTGGAGGTGGTCGCTGGTCCGGGCTGCCCAGTGTGCATCGTGCCAGCGAGCGAGATAGACGCGGCCGTGGCTCTGGCTCTAGACGGCGTGGTGGTAGCCACCTTCGGCGATATGTTCCGCGCCCCCGGCACGCGCCTCTCGCTCCACCAGGCCAGGGCGGAGGGCGCCGACGTCCGGGTCGTTTATAGCGTGAGCGATGCGGTCAAGATGGCCAGGAAGGAGCCGGATAAGGAATTCGTGTTCTTCGCCATAGGCTTCGAGACCACAGCGCCTTCCACGGCGGTGGAAGCCCTCAGGCACCCGCCCGAGAACCTGAGCTTCCTCGTGGCCCACCGCCTCATACCTCCGGCCATGGAGGCGTTAGCCCGCATGGAGGATTTGGCTATAAGGGGCTTCATAGCGCCTGGCCACGTCTCCACCATAATAGGCGCCCGGCCTTACGCGGTCTTCCCCGAGCGCTACGACCTGCCGGTGGTGGTGGCGGGCTTCGAGCCTTTGGACGTGCTCATGGCCGTCTACATGCTCTTGAGGCAGTTACGCGAGGGCGTGGCGAGGCTCGAGAACGAGTACACGCGGGCGGTGCGCTGGGAGGGCAACGTCCGCGCGCAGGAGTTCATGCGCCAAGCTTTTGACGTGGCCGATGGCGCTTGGAGGGGATTGGGCGTGATACCGGCCTCCGCCCTGGAACTCAAGCGAGCCCTGAAGGCCCATGACGCAAAGGAGCGCTACGGCATAGAGGTCAAGGGGGCCAGGGACATACCGCCGGGCTGTAGGTGCCACGAGATAATGGTGGGCCGCATCTACCCGACGGATTGCCCACTCTTCATGCGTTCCTGCAGGCCCGACAGGCCCGTGGGGCCATGTATGGTCAGCGTAGAGGGCACCTGCCGTATCTGGGCTCTCCAGGGCGGCTGGCTGAGGTAAGGAAGCTTTTTACCCCAGGGGACGAATGCCCATATTGATGGCGAGGGGGAAGGAGAGGCCCGTATTCCCGTTCTCGGCCATAGTTGGCCTTGAGAAGCTAAAGCTAGCGCTCTTGCTGAACGCCGTGGACCCCAGGATAGGCGGCGTTCTCATAAAGGGACCCAAGGGCTCCGGCAAGACCACGTGCGTGAGGGCGTTGGCCGATATCCTGCCGAACGTGAAGGTCGTGAAGGGCTGTCCCTTCAACTGCAGCCCGTACGACCCCACGAACATGTGCGAGAAGTGCAGAGAGCGCTACCTCAGGGGTGAGGAGCTGCCGGTCGAGGAGCACAGGATGAGGGTCGTTAACCTGCCCCTGAGCGCCACGGAGGACAGGCTTGTAGGGAGCCTCGACGTGGAGAAGGCCATCAAGCATGGCATAGAAGCCCTAAAGCCCGGCATCCTGGCCGAGGCGAACCAGAACATCCTCTACGTGGACGAGGTGAACCTCCTGCCCGACCACTTAGCCGACGACCTGTTGGACGCGGCTGCTACGGGCTGGAACGTAGTAGAGCGCGAGGGTGTCTCCGTCAGCCACCCGGCCCGCTTCATCTTGGTAGGCTCCATGAACCCCGAAGAAGGCGAGCTAAGGCCCCAGCTCCTAGACCGCTTCGGCCTATCGGTCGTGGTGGATAACGTGAGGTCGGCTGAAGAGAGAGTCGAGATAGTGAAGCGGAACCTTGAGTTCGAAGACGACCCCGAGGGCTTCTTGAAGAAGTATGAGGAGAAGCAAGAAGAGCTCAGGAGGATGATAATTAAGGCCAGGGAGCTCTTGCCCCAAGTGGAGATACCGCCTGAACTGCTCAGGATCATATCCGAGACGTGCATAAGGCTTGACGTCGATGGCGTTAGGCCAGATATAGTCATAGCTAGGGCGGCCAGGGCGCTGGCGGCGCTAAGGGGCAAGCGCGTCGTGGGGCTAGAGGAAGTGCTTGAGGTCGCCGAACTCGCGCTAGCACACAGGACAAGGTGCTACGGCAGGAAGGAGCCAGCCTCGCCGGAGGAGATAAGGAAGACAATAATGGATATAGTGGGCGAGGCCCGCAAGAAAGCGCCGAGCGGCAAGGGCGAGGCAGAAGGCGAGGTCGAGATGAAGAAGGGCAGGGGCCTGCTCTGGAGGCTGCTTAAGCGCGGGAGAGGGGAGGGCGTCGCGTTCAAGAAGGAGGGGGAAGGAGGCGATGATGAGGAACCCACGGGCCATGGCGGCCCTGTCCCCGAGGGCGCTAAGCCGTCCCTCAAGGGCGTGCTGAAGAAGATAGCCTCCTTCCTCAAGGCCCTCTCCTCCCCCGGCCTCTACGACTTCTGGAGGTACCTACCCAGGAGGCTTGACGTGAGCGCGGAGCTCAGGAAGATAGACGGCGTGATAAGGAGAAGCTGTGGGAAGAGGGCTAAGAGCTTAAGTGAGGCCGGGAGAGGCAGGGTCTGGTGTTGGAGGATACCTAGGGGTGCTCCTAGGGCCGTTTACCTCCCGGCTACCATAAGGGCCGCAGCTAAGAGGCGCCGTAGGACGCCGATCGAGGTAGATGTGTGTGATGTGCTTGAGCCCCTCTGCGTTTACAAGGCCCCGGCCACCGTGGTTTTCGTCTTGGACGCCAGTGATTCCATGCAGCTCAGGCTCCAGCTGGTCAGGGGCACGATAGCCCGCCTCTACCGCACCTTCAGGACCCACAGGGATAAGGTGGGCCTGATAACGTTGAGGAACTTCGAGGCCCGCCTCCTCCAGAAGCCCACGAGGAACATAGCGCTCATAGGGGCGGGCCTCATGCGCGTGACCTTTGACGGCCTCACGCCCTTGGCGTCCGGTATATCACTAGGCCTGAAGGTCCTGAGGGAGGAGGTAGCCAGGAACCCAGAGGCTATTCCTGTCCTCGTGTTGGTGACGGACGGCGGCGCTAACGTCCCCTTGGGCGTGAACCTGAAGGCCTACAACGAGCTGCCTAGCGACGAGAGGGACAAGATGGCCGTGGAGGACGCTATAAGGGTCATCAGGGCGGCAAGGGAGTACGGGATAAAGGTCGTGATAGTGAACACGAACCCGGATTTCGTGGAAGGCATAGCCGTCACAAAAGAGTTGGCCAGGGCCTCTGGCGGTGTCCTCTACGTAGTAGGGAGCGAGAGCAGGTCTTTAGGCCCTGCTTTCTGATATCTTGATGGCCGCTACTGCAGCCTGGCCGAGCGATATGCCTCCGTCGCCATTCGGCACTATTGTATGCCTTATGAACTTCAGGCCAGCCGCCTCAACGTGTCTCCTGAGGGCACCCGTTATGGCATCGTTATAGGCCACGCCGCCCGTGAAGCCCACCACGTTGACGCCGGCCTTCTCGGCCGCCCTGATAGCTATCTCGGCTAGCCCGTGTGCTAGAGCAAGCTGGAAAGCGCAAGCTATGTCCTCCGGCCGCTCGCCGGCCATGAGGGCCTCGTAGGCATCGCGCACCATCCTCCCTGTCTCGAGCACCCAGGCGCCATCGCGCGTCACAACGCGCGCCTCTATTTCCACGGCGCCGGGAACGCCTTTAGCCGCTGCTGCCTCTAACTTCATGGCCCCCTCGCCCTCGTAGGTGCGCCTGTAAGCTACGCCGAGCAAGCAGGCCACGGCGTCGAGCAGCCTGCCTGTGCTGGTCGTGGTGGCCACGTTGAAGCCGCGCTTAAGCTGCTGGAAGACTAAATCTACCTCGTGCTCGCCCCACTTGAAGCCCTTCAAGCGTTCGCGGACTAGGAAATCCCTCAGCTCGCCCTTAGGCACCCGCCCGTAGAGAATGGCCTGGAGCATACGGCCGTACCAAAGGGCGCATGCATCCCCGCCCGGCATGGGCTGGGGCTCTAGATGGCCTAAGCGCTCAAAGCGCTCGTAATCGGCCAAGAGCACCTCACCTCCCCACGCCGTGCCATCTAGCCCGTAGCCCACGCCATCACAGGCCACGCCTACCACGCGCTCGCCGGGCTCGATGTTGGCCTCGGTCATGAGGGATGCCACATGGGCGTGGTGGTGTTGGACCTCTACTAGCTCGGCCCCGAAGTGCTCGGCCCATTTGACCGCTACCTCGCGCGAGAGGAAAGCCGGGTGGAGGTCACAGGCCACGGCTTTCACGCCGTCCAGCCTCAGCAGCCTGGCCAGGTGGGCGAGCGCGGCGTCCAGGAACTCCACGGCCTCCGGCCCTTCCACATCGCCTATGTGCTGCGTGAGATAGCACCTACGGCCCCTAAGGATAGCGCCCGTCGCCATGAGCTCTGGCCCCACGGCCACCACGGCCCCACGGGCCTCGAAGGGCAGCTCCACGGGCATGGGCACGTAGCCGCGAGAGCGCCTGAGGAAAGCCGGGCGGCCATCTACTACGCGCACCACGGAGTCATCGCACCTGGCCCAGATGCGCCTGTTATGCACGAGCAAGTAATCTGCCACGCCCCTGAGGCGCTCGAAGGCCTTGCGGTTGTCTATTATCATGGGCTCGCTCGGCATGTTGGCCGATGTCATGACGAGCGCCAGCACTCGCGCGTAGTGGAGCAGGAGGTGGTGGATGCCTGAGTAGGGCAGCATGACGCCTACCGTGTGTAGGCCGGGCGCCACGAGCTCTGAGAGCGGGAAGGGCTCGCGCTTCCTCAGCACCACTATGGGCCTGGCCGGTGACTCCAATAGCTCGCGCTCTAGGTCGCCTACTAGGGCGTAGCGTTCTACATCGCGCACGCTCAGGCTCATTATGGCGAAGGGCTTGCCGGGCTTGCGCCTACGCTCCCTCAAGCGTGCTACGGCATCGTCCTGATCTGCCCTCACGGCCAGGTGAAAGCCCCCTATGCCCTTCACGGCCACTATGAAGCCCTCCCTCAGCAGGCGTGCTGCCTCGACCAGCGGGTCCTTGCAGTCCACGAGCTCCCGGTCGGGCGTGTAGAGAGTCATCTGGGGGCCGCAGAGGGGGCAGCATATCGTCTGAGCGTTGAAGCGCCTGTCTAAGGGGTCGTTGAACTCCCGGGAGCAGAACTCGCACATGGGGAACTCGTCCATGGTGGTGCGCTCGCGGTCATAGGGTAAATCAGTCATGATGGTGAAGCGGGGGCCGCAGGCCGCACAGCACGTGAACGGGTAGTGGTAGTGGCGGTCCCCGGGGTCATATATCTCGGCCAAGCACTTATCGCACACTGCTATATCGGGTGGTATGATAGAGAACTCGCGCGCTCTCCCGCGCTTATCGCTGGCCACGATTTGGAAGTCATCGGGCAGCTTCTCGCTCTCACGCACTTCCTGCCACTCCACGTCAACACGCGTGTATTGCGCTATCGGTGGCTTCTCGGCCACCAGAGCCCTCAAGAAGTCTTTTATGGCTTTTTCTGGCCCGTAAAGCTCTATCCTAACACCCGCGTCGCCCAGATTACACACGCTGCCCTTGAGGCCCCTCTTCACGGCTAGGCGGTAGACGAAGGGCCTGAAGCCTATGCCCTGTATGAGGCCTGCCACGTGAACCACGGCTTTCCTCGCGCGCTCCTGCGCCAAGGCAGGCCCCCCGGCCTTAGCATATCCTGGGCATGGGGGCCCCGATGGGCTCCCTCATCAATCTCTTCCCGCCCACCACGGTCTCCATGATGACGCGGCCTTGCCCGGGCCTCGCCTCGCCCACCAGGGCTGCCTCACGGCCATAGCGCGTCCCCCTGATAGCCTCCAGCACTTCCTCAGCCCTATCGGGCCTCACGCCCACGATTGCTATGCCCTCGTTCGTGAGCTCTAGCGGGTCAAGGCCCAGCATCTCGGCGGCGCTGCGCACTTCCTCGCGTATGGGCAGGTCGGCCTCGCGCAACCAGATGTCCACGCCCGACTTACGCGCCATCTCGTTCAGGGCGCCGGCCACTCCCCCGCGCGTGGGGTCCTTCATGGCCGTGACCTCGCCGGCCTTGAGAGCCGCTTTCACGACTTCCCAGAGCGGCGCTACATCGGATCGTATGGGGGCCTCGAAGGACAAGCCCTCTCTCACGGACAAGAGAGCCATGTGGTGGTCCCCTATGGTGCCCGTTATGATTATCTTATCGCCCGGCCTCAGGCCGGCATCCGTTATCACGCGTTCGGCCAGCCCCAGGCCGCAGGCGCCTATCACCACTTCATCTAGCTCTCCCTTTTCCATGACCTTCGTATCGCCGGCCACCAGGGGGACGCCCACCTCCACGCACACCTCGTTGATGGAGCGCGTGATGCGCTTCAGCTTCTCTATCGGGAAGCCCTCCTCCACGATTATGGCCGTGGCCAAAGCGAGAGGTCTGGCGCCCATCATGGCCAAGTCGTTCACGGTCCCGCAGGCCGCTAAGCGCCCTATATCGCCTCCAGGGAAGAATATGGGCTTAACCGTGTAGGCATCCGTGGTGAGCACGAGCTTATAATCACCGAGCGGGATGAAAGCACCATCATCCATCTCCGGTAAGCCCGTGCCGCCTGGCACCTTGTTCAGCTCGTAGGCTGGCAAGATGACCTGCTCCAACAGCTCGCGCGTGAGCCTCCCGCCGCTCCCATGCTCCAGCGTTATCACGCCTTCCATGCCCTTCCACGCCCTGCCAGGGACCGGGACATGAGCGCCATAATAAAGGCACGGGGAGCCTTCAGGGGCCCGGGGGGCAGTTCAGCCCGCTAAAATTACCTCTATGGCTCCTTGCTCGCAGGCCTTAGCGCAATCGCCGCAACCCCGGCAATCGCTTGACCTCACGGGGTAAGCTAAGTCGTCGACTAGCTCCAGCACCCCGTAAACGCAGGCTCTCACGCAGGCCCCACAGCCCACGCACTTCCCCGGATCCACGATTACCCTGTAAGGCATGCCCGTGTTCACGCGGGCTAGGACGGCCTTAATAGCCCTCGCGGTGGATTATCTCGCCCAAGCCCCTGCGCCTCGGGGGCCTTGGCCTCTCCGCCGGATGTCCGATGGGCACTACGGCCACGGGCCTTACCTCGGGCGGTATGCCCAACACGCGCCTTACGGCCACCTCGTCAAAGGCGCCTACCCAGCAGGTACCGAGACCAAGCGCGTGGGCGGCCAAGAGCATGTTCTGCGTGGCCGCGGCCGTGTCCTGTATGCAGTAGAGGCCGGAGCCCCTGGGGCCGTAGACGCGTGCTGACCTGAGGGGGTCGGCGCACACCACTACCACCACGGGCGCCTCGGCTACAAAGGACTGCCCGAGGGCCGCTCGGGCCAGCTTCTCCTTGAGCCCCTGGTCCTGGACCACCACGAACTCCCAGGGCTGGAGGTTACCGGCTGACGGTGCCCAGCGGGCCGCGTCTATGAGCGTTTCCACATGCTCCCAGGGCACTTCCTCGGGCATATAGCGCCTTATGCTCCTGCGCGTCCTGATGGCCTCCAGAACCTCCAAACGCGACACCAGTATAGCTTGGGCCTTGGCGGCACTTTACGTTTTCCTAGCCTAAGCCTTATCAGCCATGGGGCCAGCTAGGGCCGGCATGGGCGGGGAAGAACCTCGTGTGGGCGTGTTCGTCTGCCACTGCGGCTTCAACATAGCTGGTGTCGTTGATGTGGCCCGCGTGGCCGAGCTCGCGGCTGAGCTGCCGAGCGTGGTGGTGGCCGAGCATTACCCTTATATGTGCTCTGAGCCCGGCCAGGCCTTGATAATAGAGCGTGTTAGAGAGCACAAGCTCAACCGCGTGGTGGTGGCTGCCTGCTCGCCGGCCATGCACGAGCCCACCTTCAGGGCCGTGCTCCAGAGGGCCGGCCTGAACCCTTACCTGCTCGAGATGGCTAACATACGCGAGCACTGCTCTTGGCCTCACGCCCACGAGCCGGGGAAGGCCACGGAGAAGGCCTTCAAGCTCGTGGAGATGGCGGTGGCCAAGGCCAGGCTCTTAGAGCCCCTTGAGCCCAGGGAGGTGCCTATCGAGAGAGCAGCGCTCGTGATAGGGGGAGGTATCGCTGGCATAACAGCTGCCCTTGACCTGGCCGACGCCGGTGTGCGCACCTACTTGGTCGAAAGAGCGCCCTCAATAGGCGGCAAGATGGCCATGCTTGACAAGACCTTCCCGACCCTGGATTGCGCGGCCTGTATTCTCACGCCTAAGATGGTGGCCGTGGCCCGGCACCCGAACATAGAGCTCCTGGCTTACTCTGAGGTCAAGGAGGTCAGGAGGACCGAGGGTGGCTTTGAGGTGAGGGTGCTGAAAAAGGCCCGTTACGTGGACGAGGAACGATGCACGGGCTGTGGGGCCTGTATGGAGAAGTGCCCGATTAAGGTGCCCAGCGAGTTCGACCAGGGCCTGGGCTACCGTAAGGCCATCTACATGCCCTTTCCCCAGGCCGTCCCACGCGTGGCCACCATAGACCCCGAGCACTGCCTCTACCTCACGAAGGGGAAGTGTCGTGTCTGTGAGCGCTTCTGCCCTGCGGGCGCCATAGACTTCAGTCAACAGGACAGGGAGCTGCTGCTCAAGGTCGGGGCCATAGTGGTGGCCACAGGCATGGGCCTGTTGGACCACAGGCACCTGTCTGAGTACGCGGGCCTGGATAGCCCCAACGTGATAACGCATCTCCAGCTCGAGAGGCTCTTGAGCTCCTCAGGCCCCACAGGCGGTCGCGTCCTGAGGCCCTCTGATGGCCGTGAGCCGAGGAGCGTGGCCATCATAACATGCGTGGGCTCTAGGGACGAGAGGGCGAACCGTTACTGCTGCCGTATAGGCTGTGGCGTGGCCGTGAAGCAAGCCGTCTTGCTGAGGGAGCGTTTGGGGCCGGGCGCCGAGATATACGTCTGCTTCATGGACATGCGCACTTACGGGCGCGGCCTCGAGGAGTTTTACGCTAAGGCACGTGAGGAGGGCATAAAATTCATCAGGGGCTCGCCTGCCGAGGTAGAGGCCCTCCCGGACGGGCGCCTCAGGCTGGCTGTCTACGACCAGAGCACGGGCAAGCTCTTAGAAATCCTGGCCGATTTAGTGGTCCTGGTGGTCGGCCTCACGCCCCCGTCCGGCTTAGCGGAGCTCGCGGCCATGCTCAAGGTGCCCGTGGGGCCAGATGGCTTCCTCCTAGAGGCTCACCCGAAGCTTAGGCCAGCTGAGACGCCCATAAGGGGCATATTTATAGCTGGCGCCTGCCAGGGGCCTAAGGACATAGTGGAGACCACGGCCCACGCTAGCGCGGCCGCCATGAAGGCCGCCTCCATGCTCCTCAAGGGCTACTTGACGGCTGAGCCCTTCACGGCCGTCGTGGATGAGGAGCGCTGCCGTGGCTGCGGCAGGTGTGAGGAGGCCTGTGAATATGGGGCCATAAGTGTGGTAGAGCGCGATGGGCGCTTGATAGCGCGTGTGAACGAGGCCCTCTGCGAGGGCTGCGGTGCTTGTGCGGTCAGGTGCCCCACGGGGGCAGTGAGGGTGAGGGGTTTCAAGCCAGAACAGATATTGGCCCAGGTGGCCGTAGCCGCGAGGTGAGAGGGCTTGTCGGGGCTCACGGACCTCATGACCATGGCTAAGCCCAACGAGGAGCTGAAGCGCAAGCTAGCGCCCCTTCTGGCCAAGCTGCCTGATGCCTGCCTTCAGTGTGCCCGTTGCACTTCAGGCTGCACGGCCTTCAGGCTGCTTGAGCTAAAGCCACACGAGATAGTAGCCTGCGCCAGGCTGGGCTTCTTAGACGAGCTCGTGTCTTCTAAGGCCATCTGGGATTGTGCTCTCTGTCTGAAGTGCGTGGAGAGATGCCCCCAGGGCGTGGCGCCAGCTGAGCTTATTTTGGCCCTGAGGAACGAGGCCGCAGCCAGGGAGCTAGAGGTCCCAGAGGGCTTAAGCACGGTCCTTATGTCCATCATGGAGAGGGGGCTGGCCTTCGCGCCCAGGAAGGCCGTGGCCAGAGACGGCCGTGCTTATGGCCGCGAGGACGTGGGTCTCCCAGCCCTTGAGGTCGGCTTAAGCGAGGCAGCTATGATGGCCCTTATGGAGCTCATGGGGGGTGCGTGATTTGGAAGCCGAGATCGCCGTCTTTTGGGGCTGCCGCGCCCTATCCGGCGACCTAGCTCTTGAGCTCTCCACAAGGGTCGTGATGGAGGCCTTAGGCGTCCGCCTCTCGGATTTAAGGCGCCAGGCTTGCTGTGGGGAGCCGCTGAGGAGCTTCAGCATACCGGCTTCCTGTTACCTGGCCTTGAGGATGCTAGCCTTGGCGGCTGAGGAAGGCCATGAGGAACTCTTCGTGCCGTGCAGCAAGGGTTACTACATGATGAAGTGGTCCCAGGAGGTCTTAGCACGCCAGGAAGGGCTGCGGGAGGCCGTTAAGAAAGCTCTGGCCTCGGAGGGCTTAGACATGGCCAAGCTGGCCCGCCCCCTGAGTATTTTAGATGTGCTCGGCGGCCTGGTGGGGCCTGAGGCCATTAAAGGGGCCGTGGAGCGCGAGCTGGGCTTAAAGGCAGCCATGCACCCCGGCTGTTACCTGCTGAGGTCCGGGGAGGCATATCGCGTTTTAGAGGACCTTAAGGCCGTCTTGGCGGCCGCTGGAATAGAGGCGCCTTATTACGCTGGACTGGTGGACTGCTGCGGCGGGACCCTAGAACTCACGCGGCCCGACGCGGCTCTCACCCTGGCTGGCTCAAAGCTCAAGAGCGCTGCTGAGGCTGGCCTAAGCTGTATCATCGTGACTTGCCCCACCTGCTTCGCCATGTTAGACGGGAGACAGGAGGAGGCTCTGGCGGCGGCTGGCGGCGGGAAGCAAGTGCCCGTCTTCTACTTGACGCAGATTTTAGGCCTCGCCCTGGGCATAGAACCACGCGAGCTGGGCCTGCCCTTCAATAGAAGCCCGGTAGAGGAGGTAAGCCCCTGAGGGCCCCCCTCCTACGCCTGATGAGCCAGAAGGCCCCAACAGCAGCTGCCGCCGTCGAGGTGGCCGCGACCGTGAAGTAGAGCTCGATGGGCGATATGAAGCGCTCAACGCGCACCTCTACCATCTGGCCGTGTGTGGCAGCGGTGAAGCGTGTTTTAACGGGCCTGGCCAGCTCCGCCGAGACCACGGCAAGGTATTCACCTGGCACGAGCCCCCGGAGCTCGGCTCGTCCTCCTGGCCCGATGAGGAAAGTGCCCACGTAGGTCCCGTTGGCCGTGTAGAGATCTACCTTAGCTCCCTCAACCGGCCTGCCCCAGGCATCCACCACGACGAGCACCACGCTTAACACGCGGCACTTGAGCACTTCCGCTTGCTCATCGCGCGTCAGCTCTAGGCTGCCCTCGTAGACCTTCACCCTGGTCCCCGCGAGAGGCCAATACACCTTGACCGCGTAAGCGGCTGTTGGCAGATCTTCGAGCCTTAAGGTGCCGTTGGACCTGATCGTGCCATTTACCACTAGCCCGCCAGGCCCCTCGAGCTTTACCTCGGCACCGGCTAGCGGTTCCCAGCCCTCGTTCACGCACGTGATGTTAAGGTCCAAGAGGGAACAATTCACGACCACCTCGCCAGGGCTCGGGACGGTCACCTCGACCTCCGCTACCTTTACGCCGTAGGAGAAGGCCCTGAGGACGTAGGTCCCAGGCGGCAAGCTGCTGAAGCTGGCCCTGCCGTCCGGCCCGGTTGTGTTCTCGAACTCAAGCCTGCCCCCAAGGCTTAATCTCACGGTCATATTGGCTACGGGGTTTTTCCCGTCCGCGTCTAGGCAGAGGACACTGAGCTTATGCGTCTTCGCGCCGGCGAGCACCGTGCTTGGATCCCCGAGAGGGCTGCCGTATTCGGCTATGGTCTTCCAGTCCAAGAAGTATGATTTCCCGTTGACCAGCCACGTCCTTATCAGGCCGCAAGCTAGTATGTAGTCCTCGAGCCCCTCGGCCCACACCTGGCCTAGGAAGGAAGCGCCGGAGAAGAAGGCCTTAGCAAAGAGCACGTCTAGCTTGCCCGCGAGGGCGTAGGCAGCCGTCTGTCCTCCACAGAGCCAAGCTACCCTGGTGGCCCCGAGGTAAGCTATCGCGCCCCTGTATGGCTCGAGCAGGAAGCGCTCACCCAAGCAATCCCTATCTGAGAACCTCGCGGTCAAGCAAGCGGCCGCTATTACTATGGGGAACCTCGGTCCGTTCTCCAGGCTGGCTAAGTCAGATGAGCTGAAGTAGTCATTCTGGCCCAGCTCCCAGGCCTCCACGTCCCCGTGGCCGGCGAAGTTCGCGAGCCCACACCCCTCGCCCAGCTCGGCCTCGACCATGCTGCTGGTGAGGTTGCCGAAGCTCTCGTAGAGCTTCACGATGGAGAAGCCCGATGGAGCCTCGCTCGCCACCACGTCCTTGACGATCTCGCCCTCTGGTCCCTCGTAGCCCTCTCCCTGGAAGAGGTCCAGGCCCATGAGCACTAACCTGTGCGCCCAACTGGTGTTGCCTGTCTGGGCGGCTTGCCAGTAGGCCATCAACTTGTCCACGAGGGCCTGGGCCTCGTCCAGTGTGCTGGCCGGGAGGCGCCCTATCATGACGTCTGGCCAGCCGTCCACGGGCTCATCTGGTAGCTCGCCCCAGTATGCATCGTTGTCGTCGTTCCAGGTAAAGTTGGCCGGCAGGACATCCGCGTAGTATAGGTCCGCCTCCACGAGAGCGCCATCTCCCCCGGGCTCGTCATCTTGGAAACCATCCGGCACGTAAACCATCCTCGTCGGCACTACATCTTGGTCGCCGAATATGATGACGAATTTCACGCCCAGCTCCTCTACGGCATCCCCGATGAAGTTCCTGATCCTCTCCTGGATATCACGGCCTCCATAGTGCTCCCTCACCCACCCTACCGTCCTAACCACAGTCATTAGCCCGCTCGCGTTCTTCCAGGCTGCTAACCTCTCGGCCGCCGGCAGGAGGTCGGAGTTCGTGATGACCAACGCCATAGCTCCCTGCCCGACTCGCGGCGCTAACGGGGTCAGGGCCATTACTTTCACGCGAGCCCACCCGATTGAGAGGACCTCGTGCTTAGCCAGGTCATAGCGGGCCGGGAACAGCCTTATGACCACGAACATCTTGAGCTCTAGGTCCTTGGGGTCTAAACCATAATGCACTTCATGCTCGAACCAGGTGCCCGGCACGATACCGGCTGCCTCATGCTTCTCTGGGCGCTTTAAGACCTCTTGGCCAGAAGCGCCCGCCGGTACCGGGCTGGGGACCGGCGACCACTTGGCGTTTATTCCCAGCTCCCTCACGGGTCCGGTTTTGACCTCTACGTCCACCAGCTTAGAGCACCAATCGAACTTGAACACTAGGACTCTGACCGGCACGAGGGGGCAGCCGCTCACGGCCAGGTTGTCGCAACCTTCTGCCGAGATGCCCAGGAAACGTCCTTCTACATCAAAAATAGGCCTAAGTGGGCCGAAGTGGACGGTGATTTCCCTGACCTGTCTAGTGTAGGAGATAGGCCCCGGCCTTACGGCAGCACGGGCATCCCGGCAGCAGTGCACTGGCTGCGGCAATAGAGCTGGGATGGCCAAGCTCAGGATGATCAGGACCGCCAGCAAAACGGGCTTAAGCAGCGCTCTAACCTTCATGGCCGCCACCCGCCAGCCCCCTCATATCATGAACTCCGGTATCCCCTCTGGCCTATAGGCTATCCTGGGCCTCAGCCCTCTTTTCTTCATCAGCTCCACGACGTGCGGGTAAAGGATGACGTATTCCTCATCTATTTCCTCCGCCAGGGCCGGGTGTATCTCGGCTAGCCTGACCCTCAAGGCCTTGTAGCTCTCCGGCGTGCTGAAGCTGAGCATGACGGCAGCGTAAACGCGCTCCCCTGGCTCTAGGCCTGCTTCCACTAAATTCTTGAGGGCCTTGAGCTGGTAGCGGAAGAACTCAGGTTTGGCAAGCGTCAGGGCGTGGAATTCTCGCTCGCTCGTGCCCTTGAGCGATACCCTGACCACCAGGCGCCCATGCTCGGCCAGTTCTCTCGCGTAGCTCTCATCGGCTCCTATCAGGATGCCGTTGGTCTCCAACACGAACCAGTAGGGCGTGTCGTCGAATAAACCCAGGAGGGCAAGTAAGTGGCGCTTGGAGAGCGTGGGCTCCCCGCCGCTGAGCCTCACGAGCTTGTAGCCCCTCCTCCTGGCTATGGAAGTCAGCTTCTGAAAGACCTCCTCAGGCCCATAAAAGTGCCCCTTGGCCATGACATGGCTAGCAGCTCGCCAGGACCAACAGAAGCCGCACCGCAGGTTACAGCCCACCACATCGCCCGTGGCTATGCCCCCGTACCAGCGGCCCCCCCTGAACCTATAATAACGGCGCTCCTCCACGCCACCCGGCCTCACGCGCGTCACGCGGGCTTTCACGCGCTCGGCCAGCTCTAACGGGTCGTAGCCCGGCCTAACGTCCAGGCCTCCTCACCTCCTCATCAGGCCAGCGGGGTCCTCGCCCTTACTGAGGTAGAGGGCGCCGTAGAGGAAGGCCGCTGTCTGGAACCAGCCAGCCATATGCTCTAGCTCGCGCATGAGGATGGCCGTGATACAATCGCGTGCCTGTGGGCAGAGCTCAGGCCCTCTGAGGCAATCGTAGCGCGTGCAGAGCTCCTTCTTGGGTATCCTGGCGTCTTCATCGGCTAACCCGAGGGCCCTGGCGACGGCCAATAAGTGCCTGTCGGCTGGCGCGAGCTGCGTGAGGCCGAAGCAGAAGAGGCCGAAGGCGTGGACGGTCTTGGGGCCCACGTGGGGGAGCGCTAGCAGCCTGGCCTTCACGGCCGAGAAGGTCCCCTCAGAGCCCATGAGCTCTGGCCCTGGCGCCAGGCTCCCAAGGGCCTCCTCTAGCTCGGGCTTGATCTCGGCCAGCTGGGCGAGCTGGTAGCTCGTTCCGAAGTCCCTCGGGTCCAAACGGGCTAGGCCAGCTTCATCGCGGGCTACTCGGGCCATTTCCCTTACCCAGCGCACCGTGTTGGCGTGGTAATCTGTATTGCGAGAGAGGAAGATGGCGTAAAACATGGCCTTTATATCCCAGGGGTTCACAGCTAAGCCTAGGCCCGGGAAAACCTGCCAGAGCTCGTAGAGGTAAGCTGCCTTACGGCGCTTCAAACGCTTCGCGTTTTCAAGAGGATCAAACCAGGCCCCGCTGAGCAAGGAAGCTTCAAAAAGACCGCATCCTTCATAGATGACCGTGCCCGTGTAGCCCTCCAGCCTCAGGCCAGCTCTATGACCGTATATCTTAACGAAGCGCCTCTCGCCAGCTTCCTCGAAGAGGGGGAGAGAGAAGCTGGCCTGGAGGGAGAGGGCCAGGTCGAATTCCTCCCAGGCTTCTAACACGCCCTTTAAGGCCATGAGGCCCGCCTGCCCACGTAAGGCCGGAAATACTTATAAACTGTCGGCCCCCGGTCGGGCAGGTGCCGGGCCGTGAACCTGAGGGCTAAGAGGCGCATGGCCGCTGAGGTATTGGGCGTAGGCGAGTCACGCATCTGGATAGACCCAGATTACCTAGACGTAGTAGCTGATGCCATCACGAAGGACGAGATAAGGCGCCTCATTCACGAGGGCATCATAAGGGTCAAGCCAGAATCGGCCCCCAGCAGGGTAAGGGCGCGCAAGATAAAAGCCCAAAAGAGGAAGGGGCGTAGGCGCGGTCCTGGCTCTAGGAGCGGCGCCAAGCACGCGGTGGTGCCCAGGAAGAGGCTCTGGATAATACGCATAAGGGCCATAAGGAAGCGCCTCAGGTACCTGAGGGATCGCAGGGCCATAACGGTCAGCGTCTACAGGCGCTTGTACATGATGGCTAAGGGCGGCGCTTTCAAATCGGTAGCTGACCTAGAAAGGTATATAACGGCTCATGGCCTTTGGAGGAGGCCTAAGAAGGCCTGACCGGGTGATCTCCAGCCGGGCGATCAGGCTGGCCCGGCTTCCTCCACTACGGATTCCACGAAGCCCACTATGCGGTCCGCTATCATGACGAACTTCTCGGCTTCCTCGTGTGTGCAGGAGGCTGGATCCTTCCTCGACCGGCCGTAGAGTTCTTCCACGAATTCTATCTCGGCCTTCCTCTCTTCTAAGAACTTATCCACGGCTTCCCGGCATCCAAGGGCCTCCCCGAGGGCTTTTAAGAGCTCCGTGATGCCCCTCGCCCTGGGCTCAGCTCCGGTGCGCTCTATGATACGCGCCCTTATCATGAGCTGGACAAACTGGTAAGCGCTTATGCAGGCTAAGTTGAATAGACCGGTACTCAGGTTCGCGTCGGCGGACTTACGGGCTTCTTGGGCACGCCTTATCATCCTGCCCACGAGCCTAGTCGTGCTCACTTAGGGGCACCACCTGGGCCTAGAGCCCGAGGGGTAAAAAGATAAGCATTACGATGGATTAATGAGGGCTGGCGGGCGCTCGCGCCTGACAACTACAACTCCCTCTCGAAGGTCAAGTGCCTGAAGGCCCTCTTGAAGCCCAGCCTGGCATAGAAGGCCAGGGCGCCCGTGGGGTTTTCATCATCCACGCCCAACTCTATTACCTCAGCGCCCTTAGAGGCCAGCCACTTTATGGCCATGAGCATGAGGGCCGTCCCCACGCCCCTACGCCTGAAGGGCTTGAGGACGCCTATAGAGCTTATGAAACCACGCTTGAACGGCAGCTCCGGTAGGTCCTTGCTCACTGTGGCGATAACATAACCCACCGGCCGCCCGTCTAAGAAGGCGAATACCACATAATCCTCGTAGCCCTTGCATTCGAACCAGGCCCTGGTCTCCTCTAGCATCTCAGGCCTGAAATCGAAGTGCTCTGAGAAGGCCTCATTATAAAGCTCGTTCAACACCCTGAGGTCCTCCTCGCTCCCGAGCGGGTCGGCGGGCCTGAGGACGGCCTCACGGCAGGGCCTAAGGTCCTTGGGAAGCCCCCCGGCTTAAGCCTCATGATACTGAAGCGCCTGACCACCTTGAAGCCTAGGGTTTCATATAACCTCATCCTCGCCTTCATGTTGTCTCTGGCGTAGGCGTGAACGATCCTCGCGCCCTTAGCCGAGAGCCAGGAGAGGGCGCGCTCTATCAGGGCCTTGCTCATCACGCTTCCCTCTAATCCCGGCCTCACGGCGAAATCGTAGATGTAACCCTTAGGCGGCTCCCTCAGCCTGTCTAAGTAAGCCCTAATGATGCCCACGGGCTCGCCCGCCAGCTCGGCTAAGAAGATCTGGCTATCCCGCCACCAGGGCGTGCTCTTCGCCCACTCCACGTCGTCTTCATCTAGGGGCTCGAACTCGCGCCCGTAATAGAGGCTATAATAGGCGTTGAAGAGCTCTATCCAAGCTCCTTCATCGCGCCCCTCCACGAAAGGCCTGATTTTGACGGTTTCACTTCCAGATGACATGGGATCCTGCCCCCTCCTGCCTGGCAGCCTCACTAGGCCAGGTCTTACGTTCAGCGGCCCTATATATGCCTGTCCTCCGCCCTACTGGCTTCGCTTAGGCAAGCCGATGCCATGGCCGCGAGTATGAGACTTGCCCCCAGGGCTTGAAGGGTCCCCATGGCTTCGCCTAAGGCCAGGTAAGCGAAGAAGGCCGCAAAGACGGGCTCTAAGAGCAGCACGATGGCGGCTGCCGCCGGGCTCAAGTGCCTCTGGCCCAGCACTTGGAGGGCAAATGCCAAATCGCTACAGGCCAGGGCTAGGTAAGCCAGCAGGAGGAGGGCTAAGGGGCTAAAGGCCCTCGGGCCCCCTCTCCCGGTCCCGGCCATGATTAAATCGGGGATAGCAAACGCGAGGGCAGGTGCCATCTCGAAGAAAGTGAAGACGCCTGGGTCGCAGCGGCTGTACCTGGCCACTAGGAGCACCTGGGCTGCCCACATGAAGGCCCCTAAGAGGATTAACAAGTCACCTACGTTGAAGCCCGCCCCGGGCGCTGTTAGCAAGTAGAGGCCGGCCACGGAGAGGGCCAGAGAGGTTGCTAGGCTGAGCCTGTATTCCTTGGCCGTGAGGGCCGAGTAAGCATGGACGAAGACTACGTTGAGGCCTGTTATAAAGGCCGAGTTGGAAGCGCTGGTGAGGCCCGTGCCCCAGCCCTGGAGCCAGAGACCAAGTGCATAAGCCAAGCCTGTCATGAGGCCGCCCAGGGCAGCCTCACGCGTCAGCCGTCCCCTTCTGGCCGCGTAGGCCACGTAGGGGCTCAGGCCTAGTATGGCTATGGTGCTCCTGACCCAAGTGTAGGTGAAGCTCCCGACCTCGGAGACCACCACCTTGATAACCGAGAAGGAAGAGCCCCATAGGGCAGCTGTCAGCACAAGTGCTCCTAGCCCCCTCAGGGAACGTCTTGGTGATCTCCTGGTCCGTCTCTCTCCGCGTTGGCTCATGCCTAAGGCCACCGCCACGATGCCTGGGATACCGCCGGCTTTTTAGCACGAGGGTAGCTCCCACGCCCGGCGGGCCGGCTTGTCGATCGATCAGCGCGTAGAGGCCCGGCTTGAGGAGCGATGGAAGGACTTAGCGGCCGAGTACGTGGCTAGGACCCCGCGCTCCCGGGCACTGTTCGAGCGTGCTAAAGCCGTGCCGCCTGGCGGCACCACTTACCACATAAGGTACTACAAGCCCTACCCGGCCTTCATAGCCAAGGCCAAGGGCCCTTCTGTCTGGGACGTTGACGGCAACGTCTATGATGATTACTGGATGGGGCACGGAGTCCATATCTTAGGTCACGCGCCTGATTTCGTGCTAGAGCGCGTCAGGGAAGCAGCGGTTAGGGGGACGCACCCCGGTTACCTACACGAGCTCCTAGTCAATTACGCGGAGCTGCTCGTCCGCGTAATACCCGGGGCCGAGATGGTTCGCTTCTGCAACAGCGGGACAGAGGCCATAAAGGGAAGCCCGAAGCCTGTGAGGGCGAATGTGGGGCGAAGAGCACCAGAGGTATGTGGGGAGCTTCCGTTCCCCCCGAAAGCCCGGCCATGAAGCTCCCAGACGGGAGGGAGCCGGGAAGTCCCGTTCGGACATAAATGCCCCGAATGTCCGGGCGGGACAGAACGGGTACCTTCACCGGCAACCCTATCACGCTCGCCGCTGGTCACGCTCTGGTGAGCTACCTAGCGGGCTGCAGGCACCTCTACGAGCGCTTTAACGCTTTCTGGGGTCGCGTGAGGCGCGAGCTGGAAGCGCTAGGCCAGGAACACGGCCTGCCTGTCTACGCGACGGGTGCCGGTAGCCTGATAGGGCTCCACTTTACCACAGAGAGACCCACCGAGCACAGGACCGTGGTGGAAGGCCGTTGGAGCGAGAAGGTATACGAGCTTTACCACCTCTACATGCGCCTCAAGGGCATCCTCTATTTGCCCAAGAGGTCTTCCTCTTGCCCTCTATGGCTCATGAGGAAGCCCAGGCCGAGAAGTTGGTGGGAGAAACGGCTCGTTTCCTGGCCGAGCTAGCTTCCGATAAACTAGTAAGGGAGTGGGTATCCGGCCTGCTGAGGTGAGGTAGGGCGAGCACAGTCTACGGCCCCATCATCTCCTGGCGTCTCGGCCGCTCGCTCGGCATAGACCCCATAACGCCCCCGAAGGTATGCACGTTCGAATGCATTTATTGCCAGCTCGGGAAGACGCCCCGGAAAATAGCATCGCCAAGCGATTTCAAGCCTAAGGTCCACGTGGAAGACGTGGTGAAGGATCTAGAGGAGGCCTTAAGGGGCCTTGACGTGACCCTGGTGGATTACATCACCTTCTCGGGCTGCGGGGAGCCCACCCTCCACCCCGAGCTGGGTGAGATGATAGAGGCCGTGAGGCGCATCTGCCCGCGCGTGCCGATCGCCATCCTCACGAACGCCTCCCTCTTCTGGCTTGATGAGGTCGTGGAAGCGGCCTGCAAGGCCGACCTAGTGGTGGCCAAGTTAGACGCGGCCGATAGCGCGACCTTCAGGACCATAAACAGGCCGGCTGAGGGCATCACCTTCGAGTTAGTGTTAGAAGGTCTGAAGAAAGCCCGCGAGACCACTAAGGGGCGCCTCGCCATTCAATCTATGTTCCTTAAGGCCCACGGCAGGCCCCTTAACATAGGCCAGCTGGCCCTGGCTAAGATGGCTGAGCTACTGACCGACATACGCCCCGATCAGGTCCAGGTGAACACGCCCACCAGGCCGCCGGCGGAACGCTACGTCGAGCCCCTGGGGCCTGAGGAGCTCTCAGCAGTAGCGGGCTTCTTGGCTTCGCGATTAGAGGGCGTAGAGGTCATCTCCTGGCGCCAGCCCACCATCGTGCCGGCCAGGCCTGGGGCGCCCAGTCTCAGGCAAGCCATCCTGGGCCTCCTGGAGCGCAGGCCGTGCAGGTTCCATGAGCTCTGTGCTTCCACGGGCGGGGACCCCATGACCGTTAGGGTCGAGCTCGATAGGCTGGCTTCAGAGGGCGTATTGACCATCAGGGATTACCGTGGGGAGAGGTTTTACTCGTTGAAAAAGGCTCCTCCGTAGTAAAGGCCCTCGCCAATATTTTTATTATCTTCGGCCATATGTATTCGCCTACCCGCTTATTGGCGCCTCCACCATCTAAGATGACGTATTTGCCATCGCACACCTCTTCGGCCAGGGCCTCTAACTCCTGGACCAGTCTCACGAAGAACTCCTCGCTGAGACCCAGGCTCCCGTAATCATCCCTGTGCGTATCATGGCCGAGGAAATGGACGAGCATCTGGGGCCTGAAGGCCCTTATAGTCGAGAAGAACGCCCTCACGCGGGCCAGGTAAGCCTCATCACTGCTGCGCCAGCCCATGTCCACGCATATCTTCGTGCCCTCATCCTCGACGGCGTCCCTGTGGCAGAAGCAGATGTGGAGCACGTCCTTATCGCCCATGAGCACGTCGCGAGCACCGTCGGCGTGGTGGGCGTCCGTATCTATGTAGGCCAAGCGCCTCAGCCCCATCTCGCGCAGCCTTACGAGCGCTGGCCCTATGCAGGACAGGTAGGTGCCGCCCCAAGCGTAATCGCGGTGGGCGTGGTGACCGGCCGCCACCATGAAGACCACGGCGTTATCTAGCTCACCCGACCAGACCATCTCACACGCTCTGACGAAGGCCCCTACCGTCAGCCTAGCGCCCTCGTAATACCAGGCCTTCTTCACGCGAGCCAGGTACTCCGGTGTGTGAACGCGGGCCAGCAGTTCCTCGGGCACTGGCTCGGGCCTTATTAAACGGACGCCCGGGACCTCCTGTTCCAGCTTGGCGAGGAGGGACGGGAAGCGCGCGTACCTATCGCCTATTATGGGCCAGTCCCTGCCGACGAAGGCCTCGTGGAAGAACACCCCTGTAGTCATTTCCCTCCCCCTCTCCTGCCCAGGGCACTCGCCCGATAAGCCTTCCCCAGCCCGGGCCCGATTTAAGATGGCTGGCTGAAACGCAAGGCTTAAATAGATTTATCTCTCCAGCCCACCACGGTGGAGAAGCCGATGGCGAGGGTATTCTTCTCCGTGGATGTCCACGGTAGCTGCGCCCTCTGGAGGAAATGGCTTCGCGCCCCCGAGTTCTACAAGGCCGACGTGCTGATGCTCTGCGGCGACCTAACGGGTAAGATGCTCGTCCCCCTCATCCAGCAGCCTGATGGCTCTTACGTGCTCAGGTTCTGGAAGAGGAAGTTTGTCCTGAGGACCGAGGACGAGATACGCGAGATGGAGGAGAGGCTGAAGAACTCCGGCGTCTACCCGTTCAGGGCCACGCCTGAGGAGATCGAGGAGTTGAAGGCCAACCCGGACAAGGTAAACCAGATGATGACGGAGGCCATAGTGAACAGGATGAGGGAGTGGTTAGACATGATACTTGAGCACGTGGACCTCAATAAGGTTGAGGTCTACGTTATGCCCGGCAACGACGATATCTGGGAGATAGATGACGTGATCAAGGAGTACGAGGACAGGGGTATCGCCTACCTACTCGACAAAGTAGTGGAGATAGGTGGCATAGAGACAATAAGCATGGCCGAGGTGAACCCCACGCCTTGGGACACGCCCAGGGAGCTGCCCGAGAAGGACCTGGCGAAGAAGATAAAGAACTTGGTGAATAAGCTCTCCGACCCATCGCAGTCCATCTTCAACTTCCACTGCCCGCCCTACAACACCAAGCTCGACCTGGCGCCCAAGCTGGATAAGACGCTCAAGCCCGTCACGGTGGGCGGTGTGGTTCAGTTCGAGCATGTGGGTTCTAAGGCCGTCAGGGAGGCAGAACTCAAGTACCAGCCCCTCATGGGCCTCCACGGCCACATCCACGAGTCCTGCGCCGTGGACAGGTTGGGCAAGACGGTCGTGGTGAACCCAGGCTCCGAGTACGAGGCCGGTATACTCAGGGCCTTCATAGTGGAAGTCACGAAAGAAGGCGTCCAGAAGTACTGGCGCGTCGAGGGCTAAGCGCGGGCCTAAGGTGTCCCTCCAAGTTCTATTTGCCTTACCCCCCGTCTGGGGGAACTCAAGCCAGGTCCCTCTAGTGGGGATAAGCATCCTCAGGAGGGGGAGGGGAATGCACTTTGGATATGCATGATATAGGGACCCCAAATGATGAATTTTAATTGAATTTTTAATAAATATTGTGGGGGTTACGGAGGCGCTCAGACGGGTGGCAGCGTGCTGTAGATCTTAGATACGTCTATGCCCTCCTTGATGTTCATAGCCTGCTTGATCATGTAGATGACTAGGCCGACGACGATAGCGACGGCCGCGAACATAGCGGCCCAGAAGTCGAACTCCATGATACCGATGAACACGGCCAGGAAGCCGAAGATAGTGCCCAGAGCGCCCACTATGGATATCACGGGCACACCGCCTACCGTGTACTGCAACGGGCAGCGCTTGTAGATCTCAGGCTTGAACCAAGGCAAGATGAGCGCCATCAAGCCGTACAGCCAGAACGGCCAGAACATGGTGAAGTCCAGGATGCCCAGGATGACGCGGACGCTGTAGGCGGCGAAGCCCACGCCACAGAGGCTCCAAATGAAGCCCACGTGGGAGGCCCACGTGGGAGCGCCGAACCTGTTCACCTCGCTGAGCTTCTCGGGCAGGGCCCTATCGAAGGCGCAGGCGAAGATGGTCCTCGTCACCACGGCGTAGCAGGGCACACAGCTGTTGAAGAACCAGAAGGAGATGAATATCGGCAGGGCGGCGGCCAGGCCCACGTTGCCGCTCACCGAGCCGGCGAAGAAGGGCAGAGAGGGCATTATCACGGGCATTATTTTACCCAGCTCATCGGGGTACTCGTAGAACAGGAAGTTGTAAGCAGCGATGAACTGGGCCGGGTAGGCGTAGTAGGTAGCGCCAGCGCAGAGGCAGTAGATGAACCAGCAGAACAGGTAGCCGGGGATGTAGGCGTACTTGAAGGTCTTCTCCGGCGACTTCACCTCGCCGGAGACGTAGAGGATAGCGTCCTGGGCCGTGTAAGCCCAGAACGGGATGTAAAGCGACGCCAGGGTCGCTGTCCAATTCCAAGTGGCATTCGCACTTATCAGATCGGGATTGAGCTCCTTGGCCTTGGCAAGGATGGCCTCATAAGTGCCAGCACCCCACACCTTGTTCCAGTTAGCAGCAGGGTTGGCAGCGCCAGCGAGGAAGCAGCCAACACAGACGAAGGAGGCGACCAGCGGGATGTAGGTGATTATCCTCTCCAGCCACTTAATGGCCTTAGCGCCCACGAGGTTTATGGCCCACAGGAATATACAGAAGCACACACCGCCTATGACCCTACCCGTTAGTGAGCTCATCCACTCTCCAGCGCTGACCAAACCAGTGTTGCCGAGCGCGTAACCAGCGGCCGCCAGGCCGGAGCCGATCAGGCCGGTGGTGATGAACATCAGCAGGCCGACGGCTACACCATAACCTATAATCACCAGCCAGGCGGTGATGAAGCCCAGGGTCGGGTTTAGGATCCTGCTGGTCCAGACGTAGGGCCCGCCGGCCCTGGGCATCGCAGTCGCCAGGAAGGCGGTGGCGACTGCGATCCAGAAGAGCATCGCCGAGGTAATGAAGAACGACCAGAAAGCGTTAGCGCCCGGCACCGAGTAGGGCATCCTCGTGGAGTAGAAGTTGATGCCCGAGGCGGCCTGGGCAGCGAACGCCCACAGGAATACGTCTTGGAAGCCCAGCTCCCTGACTAGTCCCGAAGCTCGCCTTGCGAAAACAATCTCTTCCTCGCCGGACATTTTCCTCCCTGCCTCCTCGTGGTGTGTGCCGAGGAGTACAGCTTAAAAGGTTTTCGCGAACCTACTTGATCCAGATGTTTTTTCACGATGTCCAGCGATCTGCCGTGCCTAATCCACGAGGAGCTTCGAAACCCTTATAAATATCGTTTTCACTCCTCCTCTAAAGAGAGGGGTCTTGGATGGAGAAAGCCGCTAAGCCCGCGGAATTTGTCTCTATGTCAGACGAGGAATTCGTTAAGGAGGCCGCTGACATCGTTAAGAAGGCCGAGGAGAGGGGCATAGTGCTAAGGATACTGGGCGCCCTAGCCATCTACATACACTCCATGCACGTCCCCAAGGCCCTATCCATCTACGACCGGATAGGGCGCTTCGGCGAGGGGAAGCCGAAGTTCACGGACCTAGACCTCATGGCCTATAAGAAGCAGATAAAGCACGTGAAGAAGCTTCTAGAGAAGGAGCTCAACTTCGAACCGGACAGGATAATAAACGCCATCTGCAGCCCTAAGAGGCTCGTCTACTACCACCCCAAGGGCTACTACCATGTGGACGTGTTCTTCGATAAGCTGGAGTACAGCCACGACGTGGACTTCAGGAACGGGAGGCTCGAGCTAGATAACCCTACGATAACTCTGACCGATATAGTTTTAGAGAAGACGCAGATACACCAGATAAACCTGAAGGACATAGTGGACCTGATAGTCCTGTTCGTGGGCCACGATGTCGCTGACCACCACGAGAAGGAACTGGTGGACGGCAGCTACATAGCGCGTATCCTCGCTGACGACTGGGGCTTCTGGTACGATGCCACGCGCAACCTCAGCCTCGTAAAGAAGTACGCCCAGAAGTTCCACTCGGAAGGCAAGCTGGACGACGAAGAGCTCAACCTCGTAATAACGCGCGTGGACAAGCTCTTGAAGATGATAGATGAGACACCTAAGACCAAGAAGTGGCAGAAGAGGGCGAAGGTGGGCACGTCTAAGCCCTGGTACCGCGAGGTCTCCGACATAGAATTCCACACCGGCTGAGCTAAAAATATTTTTAGGCCCCGCTCGCCCGGGCTTCACCAGCCTACCATCTTCTTTACTACCTCGTCCGGCACACGGCCAGCTTCGACATCGGCTATGGCTTCCTCTATGATGTCTATGCCCCTGTCCAGTTCTTCCTCGCTGATGGTGAGCGGGGGCGCTATCCTGAGCACGGACTTGCCGAAGTGGATTAAGATCAGCCCTTTCTCCCAGCAACGCCAATCTACCTTGAGCGTCTCCTTGGTCGCGGGCTCCTTCGTCTTACGGTCCTTCACGAGGTCCACGCCTATCATGAGCCCCTTGCCGCGTACGTCGCCTATAAGCTCGTGCTCCTCCATCATCTCCCTGAAGCGCTTCATGGCGTGCTCGCCCAGCCTGGCCGCTCTCTCGTAGAGCTTCTCCTCCTCTATGACGCTTATAGTGGCCAGGGCGGCTGCGCAGCACAAGGGGTTGGCCTCGGTGGTGAAGACGTGGGCGGGCGCCTCCCAGGAATCCATGATCTCGCTCCTGGCCACCAGGGCGCTGAGGGGCATGCCGGAGGCGATGGCCTTGGCCATTATCATGACGTCTGGCTCCACGCCCCAGTGCTGGATAGCGAACCACTTGCCCGTCCTGCCGAAGCCGGTCTGGACTTCCTCGGCTATGAAGAGTATGCCGTGCGAGCGGCAGAGTTCGGCCAGCTTAGGCAAGTAATCATCGGGTGGTATGACCACGCCCGCGTCACCCTGTATGGGCTCTAAAATCATGGCCGCGACTTCCTCGGGCGGTATGACGGTGTCGAGGAGTTTCTCTATGAAGTCCAGGCAGTAGAGGCCGCAATTCGGGTACTCTAGCTTGAAGGGGCAGCGGTAGCAATCAGGGTAGGGCACATGGTATATTTCAGGCAGGAAGGGGCCGAGCTTCCGCCTCATCCTGAGCGTTATGGCCGAGAGGGAGAGAGCGCCGTAAGTAGTCCCGTGGTAAGAGCCCAGGAAGGCGATTATCTTCTTCCTACCCGTGTAGCTCCTGGCTAACTTGATGGCCCCGTCATTCGCGTCGGAGCCTGAGAGGCCGTAAGCTACTTTCTTCGGAAAGCTGCCGGGCGTTATCTGCACGAGCTTCTTGGCCAGCTCAATTGCCAGCTCGTAGTAGCAGTAAACGAGCGTGTTGTGGATGAACTTATCACACTGCTCCTTAATGGCCTGGACGACTTTCGGGTGCCTGTGCCCTACGTTCGTCACGGCGGCGCCGGAGAGGAAGTCTATGTACTCGTTCCCATCTACATCCCATACCTTAGAGCCCTCGCACCTTGCCACCACGAGCGGGTAGTACTTTATCCTGACGACGGGCGATAAGTACTTGGCGTCCTCTGCGGCTATTTGCTCGCAACGGGCTATGTTCTTCTCGCCCATAATGTCTCACCGGCCTTGCTTCTCCGTGTGTAGGCTATTTAGCCTTTGGGGTCTCCCCGCCCAGCGGCCTTAGCAAAAGGTATTTACGTTAGCGGGGCCAGCAAGTGGGCATGACGGCTAAACCCCCTCCGGAAGGTTTAGTAAAGCGTCCTTAGAGCTCACCATCGAGAAGGCTTTCGATTACGCGGATAGAGTAGCCGAGTTCGCGGCCAAGGGGAAGCGTGTGATAAGCTTCGGCATAGGGCAGCCAGATTTCCCCACGCCCGAGCATGTAGTGGAAGCTGCTATAAAGGCCATGAAAGAGGGCTTCACCAAGTACGTGCCCCCGCCCGGCATACCGGAGCTAAGGGAGGCCATAGCCGAGTTCGTCTCGGATTTCAC
>CAZWYW010000011.1:0-36609 GCA_964638535.1 uncultured Candidatus Bathyarchaeia archaeon
TGAGGGCCACTACCTCCGTCCTGTGAAGTTGGCCTTCACGCATTATGAAGGCCAAAAGCTCTCCCAGGCGCTCTTTATAAGGCGCGACCTCGTGGGGCTTGTGCATCTTGACCGCGAACTCGTCCGTCGTAAGGCCTATCACGACTTTCTCGCCTACCTCGAAGGCCTTCCTGAGGAGCGCCTCATGCCCCTTGTGCAGCATATCGAACGTGCCGGCCACGCCCACCAGCTTGAAGGGTTTTCCGCCCGCCAAGCCCCAGCGCCTCCTCCCGTTCAGCCCCTGACCCAGAATTTGGCCCATGCACCGAAGATCAGCCCAAGGGCGAGGAGTCCTCCGCCGCTGGCTATCAACAGCACCTTAGTGGGCTCGAGGGCCAGGGCCGCGAGCTTCCCCACGAAGAGCCAAGTGCCGAGTGGCGTGAAGGCTAACAGCAGCCCGAGGCAGGCGAAGATCAGGCCCGGCACCACTAGGGCCAGGGTGAAGAGGAACCTGTCCTCTTTCGCCACGCTGGCTGTCCTCACGTCCTCCGGCACCAGGCTAGGGGCTGCGGCCGAGACCGCCTTCAGCAGGGGTGGGGTGGCGAAGAGCATAAAGGGTAGCATGGTAGCGTACCACCAGATGGTCAAGCCCAGCGAGATGGCCACTATTCCCTCGGGCGGCAGGATGAGGACGCCTAAGGCGCACTTAGTCAAGATGTAGAGGAAAGCCACTA
The DNA here is from genome assembly GCA_964638535.1 of uncultured Candidatus Bathyarchaeia archaeon. GTDB lineage: Archaea > Thermoproteota > Bathyarchaeia > EX4484-135 > EX4484-135 > EX4484-135. The sequence goes on from CAZWYW010000011.1 coordinate 714, forward strand.
CCGCGTTCGCTATCACGAGCATGGCGCTTGAGACGAGCACGAACCTGCGCCAGGTGAAGCGGCCCTGGAGGAGCTTGCCCAGCATGAAGAAGCCGATGAAGTTACCGGGCACGGCCGCCGTCAAGCTGGGTATGTAGAGGGTGCCATGCTTCACCGAGTCGGCTATGAGGGTCCCTATGGCAGCTCCGATGGCAGCTGGCCAGGGGCCGAAGACGATGGCGAAGACGCCCGGGATTATCACGGCTGGCCTGAACTGCCCGAAGCCCCAGGGAGATGTTATATAGGCGGTCAGGTAGCAGCCAGCCGCGTAGAGAGCAGCGCAGAGGGCCGCTGCGCTCACGTCTATGGCCCTGAACCTCGGCCTGGGCTTGCTCTCCACGGCCAGCACCGCCCGGATGGAAACGGGCGGTTGAAAAAGCCATTCCGCAAGTAACATATATAGAGCTATATAGAGGCTAAAGGGCCCGGGCTAAGCGTGCACATGAGGCTCACATGAAGAGATCCTGTTCCCTTGGTCTTATCAGCTCCTTAGCGCTCGCGCCCTCCGAGGGCCTGTATTTATAGCCCCTAATGATGACCACGGGCACGCCCTCATCTGCCTGGCCCATGAGCAGCTCAGCCGCCGAGGCTAGCTCATCTGCCACGGCCACCTTCGTCACCCTGAGCGTGTAGCCGAACAAATCAACGTCGCCCCTCCTATCCCATATGGGTTCTAGGCCTGACACGCCTATGGCCACGTTTATGACCCCTTGCCTGAGCGGCCGGCCGTGCGTATCGCTTATGATGACGGCCACATCTCGGCCCGTGAGCTGCCGGATGCGCTCCCTGATGCGCCTGGCCGAGGCATCCGGGTCCTCGGGCAACAGGGCCACGCGGTCTTTGCCGGGCACGTTTGAGCGGTCCACGCCCGCGTTAGCGCATACAAAGCCATGCCTCGTCTCGCATATCAAGTGACCATCGCCCATGCGCACTATGGCCTTGCTCTCGCGCAAGATGACCTCCACGAGACGCGGGTCCTTACGTGTGGCCTCGGCCACGTTCTTCGCGAACTCAGAGGGCTCTACCTGGGCCAGATCCACCACGCGCCCCTCGGCCCGGGAGACTATGATATGCGAGACCACCACTACGTCGCCATCTTGGATAGTGATGCCCTCCCGCTCGGCCGCCTGGCATATCAGTGCCCCTATGTCGTCGCCCTCCTTCACGATCGGTATGGTCTCGAGCCCGATGATACGGATTTCCCTCATGACCTCTGCAATAGCCCCCGGCCTTATAATAGCTTAAGCGCCCGGCGGGACTCGTGGGGCCTATAGCCGGCCAGGTCCAAGCACACGTATTCGTAACCGAGGGCCCGGAGGGCCTTAACCACTTCTTCCCTGACATCGGGTGCTAAGAAGAGCCCGAGCTCATCACGTTGGACCTCTATACGGGCCAGCTTGCCGTGGTCGCGCACTCTTAACATGCTTAACTCGGGCAATAGCGCCCTGATGACCTCCTCGGCTTCTTCTACGCGCTTAAGCCTCTCAGGGGAGAGTTCCTCGCCGAAGGGTATCCTGGTGGCCAGGCAGGCGCTCGGCGGTTTATCAGCCGTCGGCAGGCCTAGCCAACGGGCTAGGGTCCTTATCTCCGCCTTAGTCAGGCCTGCTTCGGCCAACGGGGATCTAATGCCCAGCTCACGAGAGGCCCTTAGCCCAGGCCTGGAGGCTCCCAGGTCATCAGCGTTCGTCCCATCTACCACGGCGGCCAAGCCTTTTTCCCGCGCCAACGCCAGCAGCTTCTCGAGCCTGAAGCGCTTACAGAGATAACACCGCTCGGGCGGGTTCTCCTTAAAGCCAGGGATAGCTTCCAGCTCGTTCAGGCGCAGGACGACGTGTTTTAGGCCTAGCTGGCTGGCAACGGCGGCCGCGTCCTCTAGGTCCCTCCTGGGCGTGAGAGGGCTATCCACGGTGGCCAGCAGGACCGAGCTAGGGCCTAAGGCCTCTTTAGCCAGGGCGGTCAACACCGAACTATCCACGCCCCCCGAGAGGGCTATTAAGACGCTCCCCAGCTCCCTGAGTATGCGCTTGGCCTCAGCTGCCTTCTCGCCCAAGCCTCCTGGCCAGCTCCTCCCTGATAGCCTCCTCCGCAGCCTTCCTCACCTCCCTCAAGCTCACGCCAGCGGCCTCGGCTAACGTCCTCAGGTCATCGAACTCCGGTTTAGCTCGTAGCAGTTGGCCATCGGGACCCCAGGCCACCTTGACCCTGACGGGCCTCCTGACGCCGCCCACTTCGACCTCGATGGCCTTCAATTCCCTCGGCGCCGCCCATCTCTCGCACCTCAAGGCCCTGACGCCCAACGTCCCGAGTTCCTTCATGAGCAAGGCCGCAAGCCGGGCGGCATCGTCCTCCCTGGCCAGCGCCCTCACGATATGGCCCGGTCTGTTCTTCTTCGCGACGACGGGGATCACACAAGCATCTAAGGCCCCCTCGGAGAGCAGCTTCTCGATGACGTAGCCCAAGAGCTCCCCGTCCACGTCATCTACGTTCGTCTCTAAGACGCATACCCTCTCGGGGGCTAGCTCGGGGCTGACGGACTCGCCGACCACCACCCTGAGCACGTTTGGGACGCCCGGCAGGTCACGGGAGCCGGCCCCGTAGCCAACGGCTAAGGGGCGTATCTGAGGGTAGAAATCGACGGCCGCTCGGGCCAGATTGACGAGGATGGCCACCCCGGTGGGCGTGGCCAGCTCCCCTTCCACCGGCCCGCCCCTGAAGGGGAAGCTTCTCGACCTGAGGATCTCCAGGGTAGCTGGCGCTGGCACGGGCGTCAGGCCGTGGGAGAAGCGCACGAGGCCACTTCCCACGGCCACGGGAGTGGCTAGGAAATCCGCTCGCCCGAGCAAGCCCAGCTCCTCAAGGCAGGCGGCCACGCCCAAGATATCTATCAACGTGTCCACAGAGCCTAACTCGTGCAGGTGGGCGCCTTCCCCACCGTGGACTGCCGCCTCGGCTTCTAGGAGCGTTTTCAAAGTAGCCTTAGCTAATTCCGCGGCTTGTTCCGACAAGCTTAGCGTCTTCAAAGCCTTTAGGAGAGCAGATAAGAGCTCCTCACCGGTGGCCGGCCTCTTCTCATCTGCCTTTATCAACACACGCTTGGCCTTAAAGCCCCCGCGTATCACGTCCTCCGCCCTGACCTCAAGCCCCCGGCACCAGCTAGCTGCGTTAGCCACGGCCTGTGCTAGCTCGCTCAGCAGCCCTTCTCGTACGCCTAGGTCAAGAAGGGCGCCCAACAGCATATCGCCTGATATGCCCGCGGCCCCACAATCTACCAGGACTACCCGCTTACCGGCTCTCAAGCCGACCCCTCGCTCCATCTATGGAGGTCATTTAAAAACGGGGAGACCAGACTGTGATGGGCGCGGAGTTGGCCTTAAGGCACGTGTTAGAGGCCCTCGCTAACGGGCGTATCACAGTCGAGGAAGCCGAGAAGGCCATCAGGCTTCTGGCCATAGAGGAACTCGGGAAAACCATCAAATTGGACGTTGGGCGCGAGCTGAGGGCCGGGAAGCCAGAGGTCATTTTGGCCGAAGGCAAAGGGCCCTCTGAGGTAGTCGAGGCCGCTATCAGGATGGCCGAGGCCAGGGGGAGAGCACTGATCAGCCGGTTGAGCGAAAAGCACGTCAAGGCCTTGGAGGCCTGCCTGCCAGAGGGCTTTGAGTTAGAGGTACGCGAGGCAGCCAGGGCGGCGGTTGTGAGGAAGCGCGGTTACAGGGCACCCAAGACGGGCGGTAAGGTCGGCATAGTAACCGGCGGGACATCTGATATGCCGGTGGCCGAGGAGGCTAAGCTTGTGGCCGAGGAGATGGGCTGCGAGGTAATCGAGGTCCACGACGTGGGTGTAGCGGGCCTCCAGAGGGTCTTAAAGGCCGTTAAGGTGATGGTGGAAGAGGACGTGGACGTTATAATCGTGGTGGCCGGCCGTGAGGGGGCCTTGCCATCCGTGGTAGCGGGCCTAGTGGACGTGCCCGTGATAGGCGTCCCGGCCTCGGGCGGTTATGGTGTGGGCTCCGGGGGGCTGAGCGCCCTCCTGGCCATGCTGCAATCTTGCTCCCTCGGCCTATCGGTTGTGAACATAGATAGTGGTGTCCAGGCTGGCGTAGTAGCAGCTCTGATAGCTAACAGGGCTGCCAGGTTCAGGAGTAGGGCTCAGGGCACGCCTTAAGCCGTGCTAGGGGCTAGCCAATCCACGAGCTCCGCTAGGCCTGGGCCCCTGACCTCGAACTTAATCGGCCCTAATGGCGATTCGCCCGTGGGCTCGGAGAAAGAGAGGTGCCTGGCATAAGCGGCCTGCTTATTCAAGTAGAATACCAGCCTATCCCCCGTGAGGCCCCGGAGCAGCACCGCCCTGGCCGCATCGGAGATGCGCTCCAGCCTTATGAGGACCCTCAGCTTCAAGAAGGCATCACGTCCCCTAGCGCGGGCCACTAAGACCTGTCCCAGGCCAGAGGGAGCAGGTTTAAGCTCGAACTCGGCCCCAAAGAGCACGTTCTCCACGGCCCTGCGGACCTTCTCCGGGTCCTCCGTCGGGTAGACGGGTGCCTCGACGATGACCTCTATTTCCTCTTCTCCCAATCCTCCATCAACCTCCTTAACAGGGCCCTGGCGGCCGACTTAAGCTCGCTCACCGTGCCCTCGTTGACTAACATGTGGTCGGCTAGGGCTATGGCTGAACCTATGCCCACCGAGAGTTCTGCCTCATCCCTCTCGCGGAACTCGCGCCAGCTCCTAGGATCATCTGGCCTTTCGCGCGCCTTTAGGCGCTTGAAGCGCGTTTTAGGCGAGGAATGGACGGCCACGAGTACTACCTCGCCGTAGCGGCGCCTGAAGGCCTCTACCTCATGGAGGCTCCTCACGCCCTCTATCAACACGAGCGGCCCTGAGCGCTCTACTAGCGGGAAGCAGAGCTCGGCCACGACGGCAGGCCCTCTCTCGGCCCTCAAGCCCAACATGAGCTTCCTCATATTAGGCCCCGTGGGCTCCAGCCCCCTGCGCCTGGCTTCCTCGCGCACGGCATCTCCCATGGAGACCACGTCAAAGCCCAGCTCCCGCGCTACCCCCGAGACCACGGACTTGCCCGAGCCGGGCATGCCCACCACGCAGACCAGGAGGCGATCAGGGCGCCCCACGGCCAGGGCCACCGCCGACCTAACGGCCCACCGTCAGATAAATATGGCCGTCTGCCCCGCGTTTTTCCTGGCCGCTTAGCCAGTCATCTGCTCCCATATGGTCCTGAAGGTCCAACGGGCTATGGAGCGGAGCTTGCGCACGTCCTCAGGCCTGACGTTCTTTATGACCACCTCCTTCACCACGTCGTCTTCCTTAACCACGTTAAAGCTCACGACCTCATCGGGCCTTAGCTGGCCCTCAGCCACCAGAGTAGCATCCCTATCCTGCATGCCCTTCAGCTGGCGTAGGAAGTACCTGAAGGGCCTGGAGGAAGCGTGGAATTTCTTCCCCTCGGCCGGGACGATACGTACGTAGCCCGGCCCCACGTACATGTTGGCCAGTAGCTCGCCCTCTATGGTCGTGATGGGCATCACTTGTTCCTCGGCGGTTGGCGGCGGGGCCTGCGCCCTCCCCTCGGCCTCCGCTTCCTCAGGCAAGGAGAGCTGCCTGAAGCTCAACTCCTTGAGGAGCTCGTCAACGAAGGCCAGCACTTCCTTCAGTCCTGAGAGTTCAGCCTCCAGCTCCTCCACGCGCCTGGCTAAGAGTTCCCTTAACCTGGCTATCCGCTTGACCTTCTCCTCGGCCATGGCCATCGGGTACAGGGGCACGCGGGCACTTATGAGGGCAACTGCCGGGGTTAAGCAAAATAAGAAATGCCCCGGGCCGGTCTAAGCCTGAGCTTTGGCCGCGGGTCGGCCGCCCTTGGGGCCTCCGCGGCGGCCGAAGCCGCCTTGGAGGTCCCGCGGTTGGCCGGCCCTTGGCCGCTGCTCAGGCTTACCCCCGACCCGGGGCGGTTGAGAGTATGTTTGAGACCCCTGTTAAGGCTTGTGGCCCTATACCTGCCAAAAATCATGTAGCAGCTGCACTAAAAATTTCAATACTCAATTTCTAAAGCGCGATGCCGCTAGGCTATGCAGGAGAATGGGGGTGGAAAGGAGTGGGGCGGGCCGCTGGCTTAAATACCCCGGTGGGCCGCCCGTTGGCCGGGCAGCTGTACGAGGCCCTCCGGGACGACAAGTTCGCTAGAGATCTATCTGAACTCGTGGCCCGCCTCTCCCGAGATCTCCCGCCTGACCTGAAAGACGAGCTCGTGGCGCTGGCCGAGAAGCTCGTGTGGCTCCACGAGGAAGGGCGCGTGAAGATCAATCACTCTGCTATGGAGTTGGTCTGCGCCAGGGACCTCCTGGCCATGGGCTATTCGGTGGATGTGGAGCACGAGCTGAACGGGCTGGTGTGCGATATCTATGCTGAGCTAGACGGCGAGGGCCTGGTGGTCGAGATAGAGACGGGCTTCGTCCCGCCTGAGCACGCCCTTGACCCACTTACCTACTGCCGGGCCAGGATAGCCAGCAAGATAGCGCGCTACGGCTGCCTAGCGGATAGGTTTGCCCTCGGCCTCCCGCCCCACTATGTGGCCATAGTGCCGCCTGCTTTCCTGAAGGAGGGCGCCTTGAGGAGCCAGGGGGAGCTAGAGGCCGTTAAGCGCCTCTGCGATTACTATTACCGCAACCCACCCGTCAGCTTAGAGGAAGTAAGGGCTGCTCGCTTGGACTGGATCATTATAATAGACGTAGATAGCCTCTCGACCACCATAATGAACCCAGGGGCCTACGTGGATCACGCGGCGGCCTTCCTCAAGCCCATGGGCTTGAGAACCACTTGAGGGCGGCTAAGAAGATCACTATCAGGAACGCTATCGAGAGCAGCATGAGCGCTAGCACCACCGGCGGGGCCCGGGCTGGCCAACCGATGAAGAAGAAGGGGAATATTATTAACACGCCCTGGGCGCCCGAGAGGATAGCCCCGAGGGCTATGAGGACAGCGCCTATGAGAAAGAGCGCGAAACCCACGGCTAGCCAGCTTAACGGCAGGGCGGGCGTGAAGGCTAACCCAGCTGGCACGGTCGCGACTTCCTTAAGACACGAAGCACAGAGCCAAGCCGCTGGGTCAAAGCATCGCTCGCATACGGCCTTACCACACCTGGAGCAAACGAATTTAGCCGGTCTCTCGCCGCAGAGTTCACAAGCGGCAGGGCGCCTCAAGGCCAGGTCACCTCTAGTGCTAGGATTAGGAGAACGGCCAGAAAGGCCAGCACCACAGCCGCGGTCAAGATGGTAAAGGCCTTGGCCCACTTCCCCTTCACCAGGACCGGGATAGGGCCTAGCAGTATCAGGCCCATGGCCGTTTCGCGGCCTTCTGGTCTCGCCATGGCTTTAATAGCTGCTAGGAAGATCACGGCCACGCCGAGTAAGACTAGGATGAAGCCTGCCAGGGCCAGGAGCTCGGGGAAGCTCATGACCGAGAACTCATGGGGAACGGGGACTCTTATAACCTTGCCCTAGGCCCGTTCAAGCGCGACAGATGAAGATGGACGCCTTCAGCTCGCCGTGTAGCACGCGCCTCTCCTCCAACACTTCCACGCCGGCGGTCTCGGCAGCATGCCTGAAAGTCCCTTTCGCGGCCGTTATCAAGACCAGCTTACAGCCCGGCGCTAAATCAGCTAGTGAGGCCAGGAAGGCTCTGTAGAGGTGCCTCAGGCCCTTAAGCTTCATCCGCACGCCGTAAGGGGGGTTCACAACCACGTGCGTGGGCGGCGAGGTCAGGTAATCCCGCAGCTTGGTGGCATCGCCCGGTTTGAAGGTTATCGTGTCCGCCACGCCAGCTGACCTGGCGTTACGCTTCGCTCCCTCTAGGTGGACCCTGAACTTGTCCAGCCCTGTGATATCAAACGTATCACGTGATGACCTAGCCAGCGCGGCCTCCTGACGCCTCAGGAACTCCTCCTTGTCTAGGAAGGCAAAGGACCTGAACGCGAAATTAAGGCCTCTGAAGGAGCCCGGCGGCACGCGCCTGGCCATAAGCGCTCCCTCTATGGGTATAGTCCCGCCGCCGCACATGGGGTCGAGCAGGGCGCCACGTCCATCCCAGCCCGCTAGGTAAAGCATAGCGGCCGCCACGCTCGTCCTGAGCGCCGCTGGATGCTTGTAGACGCGGTAGCCGCGCTTGTGGAGCGAGGGGCCAGTGGTATTCAAGCCTATGAGCAGCTCCTGATCACGCACGAAAGCGTAGATCTCTATATCCGGCTTGTCTAGGTTGACCTTGAGCCTCACGCCCGTAGAGGCCTTATAGCTGTCTATCACGGCCTGGCCCACCCGCGCTGCCACATCCATGCTGGTGAAATCGTGCTGGCCCACGCGCTCTGCCCTGACCGCGAAAGCCTGGTCGGGCCTGATAACGCCCGTGTAATCGAGCTGCCTGGCGGCCTTGTAAATGCCCTCTAGGGTGCCACCGAAATCGCCCCGGTAGAGGAGCAAGAAGAGCTTGTGCATGGTCCTGGCCCATAGGTTAAGCTCGTAAATGGCCTCAAGGGGCGCTTTGAAGAATATGCGGCCTCTCCCGAGCTCGGGCAGGCCTGAAAGGCCCAATATGCCCGCTACCTCGCGGGCACATATATCCTCGAGGCCCATCACGGTGGTGGCGAAGAACTCGGGAGAGGGCATGCCCACAGGCCCCGTGGGCTACGCGTATTTAAATGGCTGACCGGGCCACATGAAAAGAGCCGTCAGTACCTCTTCTTCCTCAGCCAGAGCAGGCTGGCTGTAGCGACCAAGCCGGAGGTGGCTAACCCAGCGGAGATGGATATGCCCGCTGGGCTGAGCACTTCCGTGCTGCTCCTTATCTCGAAGCTCCTAGAGGTCTCGGCTACACGGCCAGCCCAATCCACGGCCCTCAGGACCAGGGTGTGCCTGCCGTAGGGGATGTCCTCGAGCGTGTAATTGGTGTGACCTGTTACATTAATCGGCTCGCCCCCGTCCAGGATGAGCTCTACCTTCCTCACGCCAGCTACGTCATCGCTCACCGTCCACTCTATTACGATATCGCGTCCTTCCAAGATATCGCCTTCTGAGGGCCTCGTTATCTCTATCCTCGGGGGATCGCGGTCCGGCGGAGGGCCGACCAGCCATGGCCAGATGAGCACGCGGCCGGTGACATCGCCCTCAAACGGCCCTTTCGGGCGCCCCCACCAGTTCAGGGTAGCGTTCACCGGCTGGGTCAGGCTGTAATTGGCCTTCAGGCTACCCTGCCTACCGCCTAGGATACCGGACCAGTGTATCTCGGCCTTGGTGAGAGGGCCATCACAGACGATGGCGTAGGGATTGGAGAACAGCCAGCAGCCCTGCACCACAAGCTCGGAGTCTATACACGCGATGCCGGCGGACCTCCAGAAGCGCGTCACCCTCTTGTAGAAGTGGTAGTAGGGGTAGTCGTGGGGGTGGGTAAGCAAACAGTAGTACCTGTACGCGTTATCCCTTATGGTGGAGTTATAGATGAATGCCTTAGAACGGTAACACACGATGCCGTCCCAGTAGGCCCCCACCACCTCGCACCCGCGCATCACTAGCGTGGAACTGTTCAGGAAGATGCCCCAGCTATCGCTCCTGAAGGAGCTAGAGCTCTCTATGACTATGTTAGAGGAATGTGCTGCTAGCTCCCTCCTGAACTCACAGCCCTTAAGCATTACGTTAGAGCGCCAGGCCGTGAAACGGAGCGCACGGCAGTTGACCAGAGTGAGGTTCGTGTCCTTGATGGTGATGTCGAAGAAGAAGCCATCGCGGGCGGAGGGCGCGTATATCTCGGCAGAGGTCCACTCGCCATAAAGATAGCACCTGTAGAGCCTTGTCTCCTCAGCTAAGAGGCGGGCGCCAGGCTTCAGGTGTATCTCAAACTCAACGACCGCACAGCTTGATACGCACTCGACCTCTGAGTTCAGGAGTTCTGCTCGGCCGTATATGACGATCAAGCCGTGCCCGCCTATCTGGCTGATGTCGATGATAAGCGTGCTGTTCACCAGCCTTAGGTGCCCAGTGGGCCCGATGGTGAGGTTCTTTTGGACGAGCACCACCATGTTCTCCCACGTTACCTCGCCCGTGATGGTGTAACCCTCAGGCAGCACCAAGTCAGGTTCAGGGATCTCTTCCTCGGCATTAGCAGGGGGCACCAACCAGCAGATAGCGCTGAGGGTTAAGGTCAGCATTAGAAGGAGCGCCTTCCTCCACGATACCATCTTTTACCCCGGTCTGAGTAAGTAGTGTTGAAACTTATTTAAGGCTTTCCTGGGATTACCGGGAAGCCTAAAGCGAGTATGGCGTGTCTCCTTAGGGCCCGGATAACCTAGGCAAGAAGCGCTCCACGGCCTCTTTTATGGCCTCCCAGCTGGCCTCGTCCTGGATGACGAACTTGTGCTTCCTGCGCCAGCTATCGCCCCTGCGGACCCAGAGATAGAGGCCTATCTGGCGCCTGCCGAAGGATTCGAGCAGCACGACGGCGGCCCACCACTTCGCGGACTTGAAGAGTGTGAAGTGATCTAGGACCTTGAGGCTCTCGGACACGGGCGGTCTCTCCACGGCCAACGCCTGACCCGGCAGCCCTGACTTGAGGCTGCCTAAAAGGCTTTCTAGCAGGGCGCGGGAACCGCATGCCTTAAGCCGCTGAGCACCGTAAGTATCGCGTGATGGAGGAGGTTATCTTAGATGGCGAGGGCCTCACCATAGAGGCCCTGGTGGCCGTCGCGAGGCATGGCACGCGGGTGGCCTTAGCAGAGCGCGTGAGGGAACGGGTGCGGGAGAACAGGCGTGTCCTAGAAGAACTCGTGCGCTCGGGCGTTCGATGTTACGGCGTCACAACGGGCTTCGGGCCGCTAGGCCGCGTCCTGATAAAGCCGGAGGAGGCCAGGGAGCTCCAGGAGAACCTCATACTCTCGCACGCCGTGGCAGTTGGCTCCCCCCTGCCAGCCGAGGTCGTGAGGGCCGCCATGGTCCTCAGGGCCAACACGCTCGCTAAGGGCAGGTCAGGCGTGAGGCCGGAATTATTAGACAGGTTAGTGGCCATGTTGAACGCGGGCGCTCACCCCGTGGTGCCCTCTAAGGGCTCCGTGGGGGCGAGCGGCGATCTAGCTCCCCTGGCTCATTTGGCCTTAGCTGTGGTGGGGAGCCCTCACGGTCTTGTGGAGCTTAACGGCCGTATCATGAAAGCCGATGAGGCCCTGAAGGCCTTGGGCCTAGGCCCCCTGAAGCTCAGCTATAAGGAAGGGCTGGCCCTCATCAACGGGACCTCCGTCAGCACGGCCATCTTGGCTCTGGCCGTTCACGACGCGCTTATCTTAGCTAAGACAGCTGATATAGCACTCGCTATGACCTTAGAGGCCGTGGGAGGCTACCTAGGGCCTTTTGACGAAGAATACCTGGCCCTCAGGCCCTTCCGAGGGCAGATGGCGTGTGCTAGGAACGTGAGGCGCCTGGTAGAGGGTAGTGAGCTCGTTGGCCAGCCCGGCCTGAAGAGGACCCAAGATCCCTACTGCGTTAGGTGCGCCCCTCAAGTCCACGGCGCTGCCCGGGAAGCCCTAAGATTCGCACGTTCCTTAATCGAGATAGAGCTGAACTCTGCCGACGACAACCCCCTCATTTTCGAGGAAGAACCCCGCTGCCGTGCAGGCGGTAATTTTCATGCTCAACCCATCGCTCTAGCTGCCGATGTCCTCGCCATAGGTCTCTGCACGCTAGGTAACGCGTCTGAGCGCAGGACGAGCTTCCTGCTCACCGGCCAGGCCAATGAAGTGCTGCCGGACGCACTGGTACCGCCGGGCGTGAAAGCCGGTCTGCACAGCGGCCTCATGTTGGCCCAATACGTGGCCGCGGCCTTGGTAGCCGAGAGCAGGGCGTTCTGCTGCCCGGCCAGCGTCCAGAACGTGCCGACCGGCTCTGATTTCGAGGACGTGGTGAGCATGAGCTTGGCGGCCGCCCACAAGGCTAGGCAGGTCTTAGAGGACACGGCTAAAATCCTCGCGGCCGAGCTCCTCTGCGCTTTCCAGGCCCTCTCGCTCAGGGGGCCGGACCGAGCTGGCAGGGGCACCAGGGTAGCTTATGAGGTCCTTAAGGCCGAGGGCATAGAGCCCCTGGAGGCTGATAGGCCCACGAGCCGGGATTTAGAACGTATAGTTGAGATAGCCCTTAAGGGCAAGCTCTTAAGGGCTATTGAGGCCGAGATAGGAGAGCTTTGGTAGGAAAGGCGCCTCTTACTTATATTACGCCTATACTGCTCAGAATGAAATGGGCGTGCTCGAGTGCTTCAACCGCACGTTGGACGAGCGCCTTAGCGTCTTCCTTGTTGTATATTTCGTATGGTGTGGTCATCTCCCTGATATCGCCATAGCTTGACAGGGCGTGATGGGGAGCTGCTTCCTCGGCTATCTCGGCTAAATGAAATGCTCTGTCCTTGGCCTCAGGCGGGATGCGTCCCTCTCTTATCAACTCCCTTAGCTCCGGGGCGGGGTTGTGGACCCAACTCGGCGGTTTAAATACGGCTATTACCGCTTTAGCGGAATTCTCAATAGAGAGCTGGGCTTCGTGGACAGCAGCTATGATAGCCCCGGCCTCTAAGGCTATCTTTGCCTGCTCAAGGTGCTCTCTGGCCAGTTTCAATCTGTACATATGGCTAGGTGGGTCCTCGATGTCTACCTCTATCTTGAAGGGGGGCTCTGAAATCGGCGGTACGCGCCACGTATAACCCCATTCAGTTTTGATTCTCTCGATCCCAAGGGATCGCAATTTATCCAGCAACTTCTTTTTCGCTTTAGTTAACACTCGCCTTGCATCGTATAGTATAATGCCCTCGTAAAGGGCATTTAGTATTAAGGGCGAGGTCAGACTGGCCTTAAAATCGTCGATAGAGATCACCGTAACGGTCGTATCGAGCATGTACATCTCTCTGAAAGGCCTCAGGGCCCTGTATGCGCTGAAATAGTCCTTCACGGGGTTGGTCATATATTCATCAAGCAGGATAAGCACATCATAATCGCTATCAGGCCTTTGGTCACCCCTGGCCCTTGAGCCAAATAGTAATACCGCGAGTAGCTTTTTCCCGAAGGCCTTCTTTAGGCAATTTACTATCGAGTCCAGGGCCCCGGTTTCTCGGGCTTGCTCCATGGAGGCCCCTCTATGGCCCGTGTTCACGGGAGGCTTATATATTTGGCAGCCTTCTGATGTAGCAAGGTCTTTATAACCCCTCTGCTCAGCTTAAGCCCGGCTCGCGCCGGGGTTCCCTAGCCTGGTAGGGGGTGGGCCTGGAGGCGCGGGCCCACGCCCGAGAGCCCATGGGCCTTAGCGCCCTCGTGGGTTCAAATCCCACCCCCGGCGCCACCTGGGCCATGTCAATAGCACGTTTTAGCCGGCCCTCACAACCATCCTGAGGGCGAGAGCGTGGCCGGGCGCGGCCTGCACATATATGCTGCCTTAGTCAAGAACTTAAGGGGCGTGATCTATTCGTCCCTCGAGAGCGGGGCTTTTAAGGAAAAGCTCTCCTGGCTTAGGAAGCGCTTTAGGTATCGCAACCTTGGGCTGACGCCCTACATGTCCGAGCGATACGCGGGAGAAGTGAGGCCTTACGTGGGGTCCTTGCTGGTGGGCCTTGAAGCTCCCCTTGGGGGCCTCGAAGGCCTCGTAAAGGCTTATAGGGAGATCACAGGCCTCAGCTTGGGCGCTCTGGAAGCCTATTGTTATGCGTCTGTCTTCGTCTCGCCGATCCTAGTTCTAGGTCATGAGTGTGCGCGGGAACTAGGCCCGTTAGCAGTTGGTAAGGTCCTCGTGAGCCACGAACTCACGGACAAGGACTACAAGCTACATATGAGGATAGCCGATTACACGGTCCTGGATTTCTACTCATGGGCCACCACCTCGGCTCAAGCTGCCCTCAAGGCCCTAGCCTCAGGCGAGGACATCAGGCCTCTCTTAGAGGAGCGAAGAGAACGCGTGGAGAAAGACAAGCGCCGGTACTGGCGCGTGATAGCAGATGAAGGGCGGGAGCTAGTGCTTTACCTGGACTTGCTTCCCTTGTTGGCTGAGAAGGCGAGCCCCCGGGAGCTCAGGGAACTCCTAGATGCCCACGGCGAGCTCATGCCCGCGACCTTAGCTATCATAACGGCTGTGGTGGTCTGAGAGATCGCCGGTAGGCTTAATGGGGCAGCAGGACCTCCCCGGGCGGGGCGCTAACATGTCGGCCGGGGAGATCAGCATAGAGGAGTTCGCGAGGCTCGACATGAGGGTGGGCAAGGTCGTGAAAGCCGAGAGGATACCGGGCGCCAGGAAGCTCGTGAGGCTGGAAGTCGATATAGGTGAGGCCGAGCCCAGGCAGCTCGTGGCCGGCATAGCAGAGTACTACAAGCCCGAGGAGTTGGTGGGCCTCAACGTGGTGGTCCTGGCCAACCTCAAGCCCAAGCGCTTCATGGGCGTTGAGTCCAGAGGCATGCTCTTGGCAGCCGACGTGAACGGCAGGCCCGTGCTCCTGACGGTCATGGAGGAGGTCCCGCCCGGCACGAGGATACGTTAAGGCTATATTTATGGCGGTATAAGGCCTGCATCCCGTAGTGCCCTGATAGTTATATTCATGAGCTTGAGCTCCCCGAGCTCCTCTAGCTTGAACCAGCGGGCATCCTCGACATCTGGCCCAGCTCTCACGTGCCCGCCCACCGGCCTCGCCCTGAAGCATATGGAGATGTAATGGTAGCCCGGCCCTATGAGGTCATAGACGCCCAGCAGGCCTTCTATGGCCACTTTGATGCCCGTCTCCTCTAGGACCTCTCTCTCAGCTGTTTGCTCAGCTGTCTCGCCGTACCTAATCAGGCCCGCTGGCAAGGACCAGGCTTCTGGCTCGGGCTCGCGCCCTCGCCTCACCAATAGGACGTGGCTGCCAGCTACCACGAGCGCTGAGGCAGAGGGCACTGGCCAGCTCATACTCGGGCTAACGGTATCCCGTCTTCCTAGGCTTAATAGTTTCGGGGGCCAATAACCGCCTGGAGGGCTCGAGGATGGCAGCTCCTGCCCTTGAGGTAGCCATGTTGGCCACGTGGGTGATCATGTACGTGCTGTTATCTGTTGCCTGCGCTATAATATGCAGGGACGCCAGGGCCAAGGGCGAGGAAGCAGCGCTCTGGGTGATCGCGGCTATCGTGCCGGGCACGGCCGGCCTGCTGCTCATGCTGTTACCGTCCTTAGTCCAGGCCCAGCTGGCCTGGGTGTGCGCGCCCTTCGGCGTGCTTCTCACGGTTTTAGGCCCCTTGGTGTATCTATTATCTTGGGAGCGTGGAGGACATGCCCGTGAGGAAGCTGTTCGGCACTAACGGCATAAGGGGCGTGGCCAACGTAGAGCTAACGCCCGATTTCTGCGCCCGCGTGGGGCTAGCTGTGGGCACTTACTTCGGCGGCGGCGACGTGCTGATAGGACGGGACGCGAGGCTCAGCGGGCAGATGATAGCCAGCGCCGTTATATCGGGCCTCCTAGCCGCCGGCTGCACGGTCTACGACGCGGGCATGCTGCCCACGCCGGCCATACAGTTCGCCGTCAGGCACTTCGGCATGGACGGGGGCGTAGTGATAACAGCTTCCCACAACCCGCCGGAGTATAACGGCATAAAGGTCCTCAGGCCGGACGGCGTGGAGCTGAGCAGGGAGCAGGAGAAAGAGGTCGAGACCATCTTCTTCGAGGCCAAGTTCAAGCCGGCTTCCTGGTCCTCCGTGGGCTCCCTCAAGTGCTTCCAGGGCGTGGTGGATGCGTATATCGAGGCCATCAAAGCACATGTAGATGTCGAACTCATCAGGAAGACCGGCTTCAAGGTGGCCTTGGACCCTGCCAATAGCGTGGGCGTGATACCGGCCCTCAGGTTGCTCAGGGATCTAAGCTGTAAAGTGGTCCTAGTGAACGGCGAGATAGACGGGCGCTTCCCCGGCAGGCACCCTGAGCCCAAGCCCGAGAACCTGGGAACCTTCTCTAAGGTCGTGGTGGCCTCCAAGGCCGATTTAGGCGTGGCCTACGATGGTGATGCCGACCGCTCTATCTTCGTGGATGAGCGTGGCCAAGTGCACTGGGGCGATCGCTCCTTCGCCCTAGTGGCTAAGTGGTTCTTGGCCGAGTGGCCTGGCGAACTGATAGTGACGCCCGTGAGCTCCTCCAGCCTCGTGAAAGAAGTCGTGGAGGCCTGCGGCGGCAAGCTCGTGTGGACGCGCGTGGGCAGCGTGGTGGTCTCGCACAAGATGATGGAGCTGGGCGCTAAGCTCGGGGGCGAGGAGAACGGCGGCATCTTCTACGGCCCTCACCAGCCCGTGCGAGATGGCCCCATGAGCACGGCCCTAATGCTCCAAATATTGGCTGAGGAACGTAGGCCCCTCTCAGCCCTCATGGACGAGCTGCCCAAGTATTACCTGGCCAAGGCATCTGTGGAGTGCCCACACGAACTCAAGGAAGCAGCCCTGAAGGCTCTTAAAGCTAGGTTCAAGCATTTGAGGCCCCTGACCATAGACGGCGTCCGCGTGTGGTATGGAGACGGCAGCTCCGTGCTCATGAGGCCCAGCGGCACCGAGCCTATTTTCAGGCTCTACGCCGAGGCCAAGAGCAAGGAGCGCCTGGAGGAGCTCTTGAGGGAGCACGTGGCCATCGTCAGGGAGGCCATAGAGGAAGCCAGGCGGGAGGTCAGTTAGCTTTGGTCACGGCTGACCTGGCCAGGGGCCTTCACGTGGAGCCGGGCGAGCTAGATAGCCCCGACAAGCGCGCGGGTTATACTGTGTGCGTCGTGGGCCTCAACCGCCTCGGCCTCTCATCTGCCTGCCTCTGGGCCAAGGCCGGTTTCCGCGTCCTAGGCGCAGACGTTAATGCTGCGGTCATTTCGGCTGTAAGGGCTGGCCGGTTACCTTTCGATGAGCCAGGCCTCCACAAATTGTTGGTCAACGCCCTGAAGGCTAATCGGCTTGAACTGTCCTCTGACGTAAGGCGGGCGGTCTCGCAGGCCGATTTCGTGGTCATTACTGCTCTCGTGCCCTTGGGCGGACGGGGGAAACCAGATTACGGCCCCCTAATCCGAGCCTGCCGGGAAGTAGGTTTCGGCCTTAAGTGCGGCACGTTGGTTCTCGTCCAGGGGTTGGTAGCGCCCGGGACAACAGAGGGACTTTTAAAGAACGAGCTAGAAGAAACCTCCGGCCTTAAGGCCGGGCGGGATTTCGGCTTAGCTTTTAGCCCCGTGGTCCCGGCGAATGGCCGTTTCCTCGAAGCCCTCACCAACTCCCCCAGGATACTCGGGACTGTGGACAGCCAGAGCCTGGGGGCCGCTAAGGCGTTCCTGCAGGCGGTCGGGAAGGCTGGCGTGGTAGAGGCCTCGGATATTATGGTGGCGGAGGCCGCGGGCTTATTTAAAGCCGTGCGCTTAGAGGTCCTATGGGCATTAGCCAACGAATTAGCCTTGTTCTCCGAGGAAGCGGGTGTTGACTTAGCCGAGGCAATCGGTCTGGCGAATCTCGACGATCTCCCGGGCCCGGGGCCATCGTGTGGCCTTGACGCTTCTTACATCTTACTCGATAAGGCTGAGGAGCTGGGCGTTAGGCTGAGGTTAGTGGGCGAGATGAGCAGGATCGGCGAGGATGTGGTGAAGCACGCCCTCAGGCTGGTGAGAGAAGCGCTCAGGGAATGTGGGAAGAGCCTCCGCAGGGCCAAGGTGGTTGTCTTAGGGGCTAGCCGAGGAGCTAATCTGAAGGACTCAGAGGCCCCAGTCGTATCAAGTATCATCAGGGCCCTTAGGGAGCGCTGTAGGCAGCTGTTCGTCTACGACCCTTACTTCACCAGGGCAGAGCTAGAGGCCCTGGACTACCCGGCGGCTCCCTCGCTCGCCGAGGCGCTGGAGGGTGCCGATTGCCTCCTGATAACCACGGGGCACGCTAAGTTCAGAGAGCTGGACCTGAGGGCGCTCAGGGGTCTGATGGCTGATAAGGCCGCCGTGGTCGACTTAAGCGCTGTCGTGGAGCCGGGGAGGGTAAAAGAACTAGGCCTGGCCTACAGGGGCCTAGGGAGGGCGTGTAGGCCATGAACATCCTATCCTATTACGCCTGGACCATCAGGGCTTCCTTCGTTATGAGACTCCTCAAGAGCGGTGATTACGAGGCGGTTCTCGAGAAGTGCGAGGCTTATATAGGGAAGCTGGGCGAAACGCCCCCGCACAAAAGGGATAAGCGCTGGCACGACGTGATGTCTTGGTTCCTCGCCCGGAAAGCGGACGCCCTGAATTACCTAGGCCGGCCCGAGGAAGCTCTTGAAGCAGCTAGGCTGAGCCTCGAGCACGCGGAGCTAGCAGAAGATCCCGCGTCCCGCCTCCGGGCCTTTCTGCTCTACGGTATAGCGCTGATGGCCGTGGGCAGGGAGGAGGAAGGCCTGAAGTACATAGACGAGATCTTAGACATGACCGATGGCCGGTTAGACGCGCCGTCTAGGCAGGCCAGGGCCTGGGCGCTTCTTCAGAAGGCCAGCGTGCTCGAGGAGGGCTACGAGTCCTTGGTCCGAGAGGCCATAAGATTGCTCTCGGGCCTCAGATCATTCATCGGCCTCGGCCAGGCCTACTACTTGTTATACGAGAAGACCCGGGACGAGCGCTACTTGGAGGAGGCCAGGAGGCACTTGGAGAGCGCCGGCCTGAGCCCGGAGGAAATAGCCAAGAGACTGAGGAGCCTGGGCGGCTCAGCGGGAAAAAGCTAATACCGGTGTTCGCACGAACCTACTAATGCCGCTCCGGTAGCCCGGTGGTGTAGCGGAAGCATGGCGGGCTTTGGCCCCGCCGGCGTGGGTTCGAGTCCCACCCGGGCTACCACCCTCCGAGTATAATGTTCTAAAATAGCCACCTGCCCTTCCTTATCACCAACCTGCCGTCGAGGTAGAGGTCGGGCTGGGGGAGCACGAAGTCCTCGTGCAGATCGGATGACACACGCCCCCCTATATGGGAACTATCACCTATGGCTATGTGGGCTGTCCCCTTGATCTTCTCGGCCTCCAGCACGTTATCGGGCCTCTTGGCCAGGGGATTAGTGCCTATGCCTAGCTCGGCCAAGTTGCGGCGCGACCTGAAAGGCTCCGCGTCTACCCCCGGCTTGAGTAGCTCCCTGAACTCGTCCCCGATTTTGCCCCCGCCCTCCACGCGGACGACTAGGCCGCCCTCAAACACGAGCGTCAGATCCTCGGTGAGCTCAGGATGCCAGCCGGCTTCTACCACGAGCTTCCCGTTCGCCGTCCCCTCGACGGGAGCTATGAAGGCCTCGCCGGCGGGCAGGTTTCCCCAAGCGCCTCTTTCCGTCAGGATGCCCGTATCGGCCATGCCTTCCCTACCTTCTAAGCTGAACTCTATGTCCGTCCCGGCCTCGGTAACGACCCTAGCGTGGCTGGCCCGCGTGAGTAGCTCTGCTATTTTCTCTGAGGCCTCCTTGACCTCTAGGTAATCGGCGGCCATGGCCCCGCCGGGGTAAAACATCTCCTCTTGAAACGTGGGCATGCTGGCTATCCTGGCCCCAGCCCGCGTGGCTTCTTCCCTAGCCTTCGTATGGGTCAGGGAGTAGGTTGTTATCGCTATGACTATGTCAGCGCCTTTCATCTTTTCCCTCACGCCCGCCGGAGGCTCAGCGCCGTGCCTGCCGGTAGCCGGATAGGCATAGAACTCGACCTGGCAGGCCCTGAAGGCCTCCCTCGCTATCTCGCTGACCGCCCTGGCCAGGAAGCCTCTCTTGACCATGTCCATCAGCTCTTCAGCGCTCTTCTTCGCCCAATCCTCCGCCCTCGGCACGTCCGTGAGGACGAGAACTTTCTCGCCGTCTCTTAAGCCCATATTCACCTTAAACATATTGATAACGGCGTCCCTTATCTTCTCCTTATCTACCAACACGACCAACCCGGTGCTTCTCGTGCATTTAGCTATTAAGCCTTTCGCTGAGGGTTAAAGGCATCGCGAAATTCTTATTAAAAAATAAGGGGCTTAAGAAAGCCCGCTATGCCCGAGTATTATGAATATGAGTCGGGGAAGGCGGCCGACATGCTAGTTAGAGAACTGTTCAAGCTGAAGTAGGGACGAGATCCTTGGGCTGTTAGTCGATGAGAGCTGGAGGGATATCGAGGAGGATAGGGCTGACACCATAGTGCTGGGCTGCACGGGCCTAATGGATTTCAGGGAGAAAATAGAGGCGGGGCTAGGTGTCCCGGTCATCTACCCCGAGGTGGCCGTGAAGCTAGCCGAGTTCTTGGTCCTATCCGGTTACGCCCATAGTAAGCTAGTTTACCCGAAGCCCTCGCCTAAACCGCTTAAGCTGCCGACCTAAGCTGTCTCACGATGCTCGGCGCGCTTACCAGCATCCGGTAAGGTTTTTGGCCCTTATTCTCTTACAGCCCCTCGCCATGAGAGAGCACGTCGAACAACTCAAGACTCTCTTCGAGCCCTCCTCCATAGCGGTCGTCGGGGCCTCAGCTCACCCCGGCAAGGTGGGCTATAACGTTCTCTACAACCTGGTCGAGAACAAGCGCATGGGCGTGCTTAAGGCGGAGATATACCCGGTGAACCCCAAGGCCGAGTGCCTCTTAGGCCTGCCCTGCTACCCACGCCTCCGCGATGTGCCAGGCCCAGCCGACCTAGTCGTGATAGTGGTGCCAGCTAAACTCGTGCCAGATGTGATGCGCGATGCAGCCCGTGTGGATGCCAGGGCCGCGATAATCATCAGCTCGGGCTTCAGCGAGGTAGGCAATCATGCGCTGGAGGAGCAGGTAGCCAGAATAGGCCGCGACGCCGGCATAAGGATATTAGGGCCCAACTGCGTGGGCGTCTATGACCCTTATACGGGCGTGGACACTGTCTTCCTGCCGAGGACCAAGGTGTTGGAGACGGGAGAGGAAGTAGAATCGAGCCCAAAGCCCCCGAAGGGCAGTATCTCCATGATAACGCAATCGGGTGCCTTTGGCGTCTCCGCGCTAGATTACATGGCCGGCCACAACATGGGCGTGAGCAAGTTCGTGAGCTTAGGCAACAAATGTGATGTGGATGAGACGGATATGTTGGAGCTCATGGCGGTTGATGAGCGCACGAAAGTCGTGTTGCTCTACATAGAGGACGTGAAGGACGGCAGGCGCTTCATGGAGGTCGCGGGGGCCACCACGTGCGATAAGCCCGTGGTGGTGTTGAAGGCTGGCTGGTCCAGTGCTGGCGCCAGGGCCGTGAAATCACATACAGGCGCCCTGGCTGGCTCAGACGCGATTTACGATGCCGCCTTCAGGCAAGCTGGCGTTTTGAGAGCCCGCACCATGGCCGAGTTCTTCAGCATGGGGAAGGCCCTAGCCCTCCAGCCGCCAGCTGAAGGGCCTAATGTGGCCATAATAACTGACGCTGGCGGGCCGGGTATAATGACCGTGGATGCCTGTGAGGCCAGGGGCCTGGTGGTGCCAGAGTTCTCCGAGGCCACAAAGGCCAAGCTTAAGCGCCTCGCTCAGGAAGGCAGGATACCCCCCTTCGCGGCCATAAGCAACCCAGTCGACTTGACGGTCTCGGTCACGGCCGATATGTACGTGGAGGCCGTGCGCGTGGCCCTGGAGGACCCGGATATCCATGGCGTGATCGTGTTAGCCCTCCACCACCCGCCGGCTCTCTCGGCGGGCTTCGTGGACAAGCTGGCTGAGCTGGCCAGGGGGGCTCGGAAGCCCGTGGTGGCCTGTGATATAGGTGAAGCGCGTATGGCCGAACTTGTGAGGCGCAGGCTAGATGAGCTAGGCGTCCCGGCTTTCGAGACACCTGAGGACGCGGCCGCGGCTATGGCTGCTTTAGCTGCCTACGGGCGCGTGTTAAAACGGGCCGGGAAAAGCACGGGAGACAGAGAAGGCGGATCCGGCTCCCCAGCGCCAAAAACCTGAGGGGAGCCCTAAGAAGACCTTAAGGCATCAGCTAGCTTAGCTATTATGCTCGTTGCCCTGGAATCGCCGTAGATGGTCCGTAGCCTGTAGATGATGTACTCGGCTTCCTCCCTCGTCAGCGCCACACTGAGCTTACCCTTGCCAGTGGTCTCCTTAGCGGTCTCCTTGACCTCCTGGAGCTTCTCGAGCAAAGCCGCTATGAAGGCCTTGATGCTCCTCCTGGCCCTGGAGTAATCCGCCCTGGTTGGGCGGACCCCCACGCCTAGCTCATCTAGTTTCTTCACCAGCTCGGGGTAATCTAATGATTTCCTCTCTTCATCATTCTTCTGAGTAGACGTAGATGGGCTCCCCATCTCTTATCACCCTCGCGCTCGGGTGTTTCTCCAATAGCTCCTCTATATATTTTGGTAGGACGAAGAGCGCCCGGTGGACCTCGGGCGTATAGTACCGTAGGCCCTCTATGCCGCGCTCATCAAGGCGCTCCCTGATCTCATCCGGCCCCAGGGCGGCTGGGTCGGGTCCCGTAGAGCCTATCACGAAGGCCCATTCGCCGTCGAAGGCTGGCACCCAAGCGGTATAGTAGCGGGCCACGGGGAACACAGCCCTCGCGGTCCTGTAGATGGAGACCGTGCAGGTGGCCATGGATGGCAGTGGGCTCACGTCCTCGGCCTGCGTGATCATTAGCCCTCCTGGCCTCAGCACGCTCTTCACCAGCTCGTAGAACTCCTGCGTGTAGAGCAGGTAAGAGGGGCCACCCCTAAGGGGGTCCGTGGCATCGATTATGACCACGTCGTAAGTGGGCCTGCCGGAGAGGGCTTCTATGAAACGCCTGCCGTCGCCCACCACCAGCGAGAACCTGGGGTCCTCATAGGCGCCGGCGTTGAACTCCGGCAGGTAGCGCTTGCAGATCTCGTAGACCGCGATATCTATCTCCACCATGTCCACGGCCTTCACGGTCCGGTGTTTTAACACCTCACGGGCCGTGGCACCCTCGCCGCCCCCTATGATGAGCACCCTCTCCGGCTTCTCGTGCGCTATCAGGGCCGGGTGGACGAGCACCTCATGGTATATCCATTCTGAGTCCTCGGCTGATTGGACCTTCCCGTCCAGGAAGAGCGCTTTCCCGAAGTGCGCTAGCTCCACGACCTCTATGTGCTGGAAGGGGCTACGACCCCTGAAGAAAGTCCTCACCACGCCATAAAGGTGGCCGGTATAGGGGGCGTGCTTCTCGACCAGCCAGCGCTCGATATTGTCATCTGGCTTAAACACAAGGGCGCCTTTCTTGGCCCCTTCGGCCCCAGCAGGGGTAGTAGTCAAACCTTCTCGCCCTCCTCCGGCAGCACCCCCCTCTTTATCTCGAAGACGTTCACGTTCTTGGGCTTCAGCTGCTCCAAGCTATACTCGAAGGCCTTCCAGGGATCAACATGGGAGCCGCAAGTGAAGATGTCTATGGCCGCGTAACCGTACTCAGGCCAAGTGTGTATGGATATGTGTGATTCGGCTATCGCGACCACGCCCGTCACGCCCTGGGGCTCGAACTTGTGGAAGAGTACGCCCACGATGCGGCCACCAGCGCGCTTAGCCGCCTCAACGAGCAAGGCACGTAGCTTAGCCTCGTCGTCCAGGGCCTCAGGGTCCACCCCCCACATCTCCACTATGAGGTGGCGGCCTAGCCCTCTCAGGACCAACTATGATCTCACCCCCGTGCTAGGGGGGTATTAACCCCCCCTATTTAAAGCTACCCCCCCTCCTGGGCTAGCCGGGAAGCGCTCCCACCCATTCTTAAGGGGCTAGCTCATCTGCTGGCCTCAAGTGCCTTCTTCAGCACTTTGACGGCCTCTAACCACTCACTGTCCCCTTCCGTCCAGGGTGTGGCCACAAGGGAGAGCCTCACGGCGTTGACAGGCCCTCCGTAGAAGCCCTTTCCGGGCACGACTACTATCCCGTGCTCCTCCAGCAGCTTGGCCGCGAATTTGGCTCCGTCCTCTGGCGTCCTGAGGAGGGCGTAGAGGGCGCCGAAGGCCCCGTTGCCCGGCAGCATGAGGTAATCGCCTAGCTCCTCCATGAGCACCGTCAGCCTCTCGGCCAGCACCCTGCACGTCCAGACGTGTGTGATGGGCTTGGCCAAGAAGGCCTCTAAGACGGTTTTGGCAAGGGCGAAGGAGGGCGTAGGGCTGCTAAGGCACTCGCGCGCCAGGATGGCCTGCATATTGCTTATCCACTCGGGGCAGGCAGCGGCCATGCCGAACCTCAGGCCGGCTATCAGGCACGTCTTGGAGAGGCTCGAGAGGATACACATGTCCTCGTGATGCTCTTTGGCCACGGCCCTGAAGGCCTCTAACGTGCGCTCTAGGAAGCCGGGGTCATATTCGGCCTTATTATCCTTGAGCCTCAAGATGGTGAAGATGTACGGCGCGTCCCATATCACGGCCCCGCCACGCTCTCTCACGGCTTCGCAAATAGCCCTCAGCTCCTCAGGCGACGTAAAGCCCGTCGGGTTATTCGGCATGCTCGTGTAGAAGACACAGCCGGCCGATAGGCTGGCCTCGAGGGCCGATAGGTCGAGGGACAGGTCGTCCTTCAGCGGCACGCGCTTCTCTAGCAAGCCCGCGCTCCTGGCTATGGCCGAGGCAGGTTCGTACTCCCACCTGCGGAGCAAGAGCTTAGTCCCGGGCTTAAGGGACCTCAGGCTGGCCGCTAAGGCCATCTGCCCCCCGGCCGTCGCGATCACGCGATTTAAATCGCCGTCCCCGAGCGGAAGGCCGTGTATCTCCCTGAAGTAACGCAGGACTAAGGCCTTGATATCAGGTGTCCCGCCCACGGGCGAGTAAGCCAGGCCTGCTGGCCTCTCGACGAACGCTTCCTCGATGCCCTTGGCCAGGGAAGAGGCCACTAAGGAGAGGCCTTCCTCGAGCCCCTCGGCCGGCAGGAGCTCGAAGCGCGAGAAAAGCCTGATGTTGAAAGGCAACATGCCCACGTTACCGCTGGCGAAGTTGTAGACCGGCAGGCCCTTAGCCCGCCTCTCAGCCGCCTTAGCCATGGCCACGCTTATGGCTGATGGCGGGGGCGCGGGCAAGAGGTATTCCCGGGCCAACACACCTCTCCCCAACTGCCCTGAGGCTGGGAGTTCTTATAAGAGATAGGCGTTCTTCGCCTTCTGAAGAGCTCATTGTGCCCTATTGAAGAGCGCCGATACCGAGCGGCAGGGTTATACTGGCCCGATGAGCTATCCATTATGGTGAGGAGGCGTGCGGCTGTGACGGAGGCAGAGCTCAAGGCCCGGCTGCTAGAACTCCTAAAGACAGACGAGGAATTCCGCTATGCCGTGCTAGGCTTATTGGGTATTGACGAAGTCATTAAAGCAATCCATGCCCTACAAGAGCAAGTAGCCGAGAACACCAGGGCCATCTGGAGCTTACAAAATCAGGTACGGGACCTCCAAGAGCAAGTGGCCAAGCACTCTGAGGTATTGACTAAGCACTCTGAGGCGATAGAAGAGCTCTCTAAGCGCATAGAGGAGCTGGCCCGCTCTATCCAGGCTCTCGGGGCTAGGTGGGGTCTTCTGGCCGAGGAATCCTTCAGGGCAGGCATGACGGGCGTGGTAGAGCGCTACTTCGGCGGTAGAGTGAGGCGTTGGGCACATTATGACGAGGAGGGCTTTGTCTTTGGCTTCCCGAGCGTCGTTGAAGTGGATATGGTTATCAGCGATAAGGAGCATATTTTGGTAGAGATAAAAT
This sequence comes from uncultured Candidatus Bathyarchaeia archaeon, assembly GCA_964638535.1. Classification (GTDB taxonomy): domain Archaea; phylum Thermoproteota; class Bathyarchaeia; order EX4484-135; family EX4484-135; genus EX4484-135. The sequence goes on from CAZWYW010000011.1 coordinate 26,399, forward strand.
CGAGTGTCTCTAGGGCGGATGTTTACGAACTCTGGAAGGTAGGTCAGCTTTACGAGCGTATTAGGGGCGTGAAGCCTAGGCTCGCTATAGTATCCCCGTTCGTTAGAGAGGAAGCCAAGGAGCTAGCAAAGGAACTCGGCATAGATGTCTATACGAGCCTTTCTCCTTAAGCACCGCCAGGCACTTAATAGCTGGCTACTATACAACGCTTAAATCCGCCCTCCCGCATGGTATAGCGGGATAGGGCATGGACTTCTCCGTCTTAGCGGACGCCTTCGAGCGCATAGAAGCCACGACCAAGCGCTTGGAGATGATGGAGTACCTGGTGGAGCTGTTCAAGGCCACGCCGCCGGAACTCATAGATAAGGTGGTCTACCTCACCCAGGGCAAGCTTTACCCGGATTATCTTGGCCTGCCCGAGCTGGGCGTGGCAGATAAGTTGGCCATGAGGGCCATAAGCATAGCCTCTGGCCGGTCCCTCTCCGAGATCGAGGAGGCGTATAAAGAGCTAGGCGATTTAGGTAAGGCGGCCGAGCGCGTCCTGGCGAAGAAAGCCCAGCTTGCCTTCTTTGCCCAGCCTCTCACTGTGGAACGCGTCTACGCCACCTTGGATAAGATAGCTAAGACTACCGGCCCGGGCTCCGTGGACCAAAAGGTGAGGCTCCTGGCCGGTCTCCTGGCCGACGCGAGCCCCAAGGAGGCAAAATACATCATAAGGATCGTGACGGGTAAGCTCAGGCTGGGCGTGGCCGACATGACGGTGTTGGACGCGCTGGCCCAGGCTTTCACGGGCTCAAGGGAGAACAGGCATGTTTTGGAACGCGCCTACAACCTCTGCAGTGACCTCGGGGCCGTGGCGAAAGCCGTGGCCGAAGGGGGCCTGGAAGCCGTGAAGAAGTTCAGGATACAGCTCGGCAGGCCGATAAGGTGCATGTTGGCCGAGAGACTGCCCACGGCCGAGGAGATCATAAAGAAGTTGGGCAAGGCATCGGCGGAGTGGAAGATGGATGGCTTGCGCATGCAGATCCACAAGGACGGCGATAAGATCGTGATATTCTCCAGGCGCCTGGAGAACCTCACTGAGCAGTTCCCGGACGCCGTGGAGCTGGCTAGATCGCACATCAAGCCCAAGCAGGCCATAGTGGAGTGCGAGGCCTGTGCCGTGGACCCGGACACGGGCGATCTCTTGCCCTTCCAAGAGCTCATGCACAGGCGCCGCAAGTACGGTATAGAGAAAGCTGCTAAGGAGTACCCCGTGGCCCTCTACATGTTCGACGTGCTGTACGTGAACGGCAGGGACGTGACCACCGAGCCCTACATGGAGCGCCGGAAGCTGTTGGAGGAGATCATCGTGCAGGACGAGTGGGTAAAGGTCATACCGAACATCATCACGGACGACCCGGAGGAGCTTGAGCGCTTCTTCGAGGAGGCCGTCCAGTTGGGCTGTGAGGGCCTGATGGTGAAGGACCTGAAGGCGCCTTACAGGGCGGGCGCCAGGGAGTTCAGCTGGATAAAGCTGAAGCGCGAGTACCAGGCCGAGCTCACGGACACCATAGACCTCGTCATCGTGGGCGGCTACCACGGCCGCGGCCGCAGGGCTGGCAAGTACGGCGCCTTCCTCTTGGCCGCGTATGACCCGGAGAACGACGTGTTCAAGGCAACCACGAAGGTCGGGACGGGCTTCACGGACGAGGACCTAGCTAAGTTCAAGGAGCTCTTGGACCCGCTCAGGATACCGCACCGCCACCCGCGTGTGGTCAGCCTCACGGAGCCAGATGTGTGGTTCGTGCCTAAGATAGTCATAGAGGTCATAGCGGCTGAGATCACGCTCTCGCCCACCTACCCCTGCGGCATGGACGCCATAAGGAAAGGCTCCGGCCTGGCCCTCAGGTTCCCGAAGTTCACGGGCCGCATACGCTTCGATAAGGCGCCCGAGGACGCGACGACAGAGAAAGAACTCATAGAGATGTACAAGAACCAGTTGAAGAAAATAACTGAGTGAGCACGCGCCGCTCACGTTTTTCATAGGCCACGAGGGCCAGCGCGAGCAGGAGGGCTATTATGATCGAGAGTAAGGAGGCCGTTAACCAGGCGTATGTCCCTCCAAGGCAAAGGGCAAAGAGCCCGAATGTCCTCCTTGCCTCACCGCTGAAGAACGGAAATACCTCAGTGCCTCGACCTCTTTCCCCCGTCATAGGGCTGTAGGTAGCCTGTATGAACATGGACATGAAGCCCAGCGCCAGGGCCGAGAAGATCGCTATCGCGATGTAGAAAATCACCTTAGCCCTAAGTCCCACCGTCGACACCGTTTATGTGGGCGAGGACATAGCCCTTATAGTTTTTGTGCTCGGGTTCTGTTAAGTCTCAGGCTGTTGAAAAATGAGGGCCGTTAGCGTCAACGGCAGGCCTTTAATCAAAAAGCATCGTTTTTAAGCCTTTTTAGCGTTAAATGTAGAGCATGTAATATTCTGTTTTCTTAAGTTTGCCTGTTATAGGATCTACTTTTAGCCCAAGGGTCTCTAAGGTGTCTACACCTATGACTGGCTGTGCTCCCTGGAATGCCGGTATTCTCACGGGGCCTCTCCTACCTTCGATCTCGACTTCCCCTATAAACACCTTGGCCCTTACCCTCCTGCCATCGCCCAGCCTAAGCTCGACCGTGTAAGGGGTCTCGTAGAGCACGTCCTCTGCAAGGTCGAGAGGCAGGACCGTAAACGATGCCCCGGTATCCACGAGGAACTCGCCTACGTGTTCCCTCCTGCCCCTTATGGTGACCTTGACGATTACGTGCCCCATCTCAGTCCCATCCCCCTCTTGAAGTTATTCTCTGGAGGTGTTCATATTAAATTACTTCCTTACTTCCCATGGGGCTTTAACAAGCCTGACCCCCATGATCTCTTTTCCTCAAGCAACCTTGAGTTTTGCCATGAAGGTTGCGCCCCACCCCCAGATACACACCACCCAACCTATGATGCCCTTGCTCCTCAACCATGACCCTACCCTCCGTAATATGTCAGCGGCTACCGTTGAGCATGATCTTGCGAGGAAGCAAAGTAATACTTTACTTCCATAACGTTATAAGGATCAGCTCGCCCTACCATGAGCGATATGTTTTTACCGAACCCCAGTAATCTATGGCTGTGGTGGGCGATTTGAACGAGGCTGGATCGGGCGAGAAGAAAAGAAGGGTATTCGTGGGCAGGATAAGGTTCAGGGTCATAGGCAAGGTGGGCAGGATAAAGGTGGCTAATCATGGCCGTGAGGCTCAGGCTTAAGATAAGCGTGGGAGATAGGTCTGTGGAGGCCGTTGCTCTCCTGAACAGCGGTTATGAGGCCTCTACGCCCCAGTTGCTCGTGCCTATAGGCTTAGCCAGGGAGCTAGGTTTATGGCCGCCTGAGGGCGCTCATGAGGTGGTGCTCGATACGGCTGGGGGGCCTCTGAGGGCTTGGTATTACCCGAGGATTGCGGAGGTCGGTATCGTGGCCGAGGGGGCGCCTCAGAGAGCTGTGGCCACGGACATAGTCATATCGCCTCTAGCGGACGAACCCCTGATAAACGACATGTTGGCAGAAGAGCTGGAGTTGGTTGTCGAGTCGTTCGGGAGAGGCCTGTGGAGGTTCAGGTGGGAGCCCGCGGGCAAGCTGAGGGAGTCCGAGGTAAGGCCATGAGCACCCGACATCTGGTGCTTCAGCTTGCGGATGAAGTCCACGATGACGCCGTGGGTGAGCCTCAGGTCAACTATATTAGCGTAGCCTGAGGATGAGAGTCTTCAGGTCGTAAAGCTTATGGTAGGTTTCCACGAGCACCTCGCACGCTAGCTTGGAAGGCCCCGTAGATGGACACCGGTCTCTTTGGGTGGTCCTCAGGCATCGGCACGATCTCAGGATCACCATAAACAACAGTACTTGAGCTCGCGAGCATCAACGCCTCTACATCAAACCTCCTGGCGGCCTCTAGGACGTTGAAGGTAGCCACCACATTCTCATCAAAATGCACTCTGGGCCTCACAGAGGAAATACGGACCTCTGGGTTAGCAGCAAAGTGGAAGACGACATCGGCCCCTTGAAGGCCAAGCACAGTTATGATGTCGAGGTCATGGACACTATGGATGAGCCCCCAGGTTTTTCTTGCCTTTCCTATTGGCCTTTTTCAGGCCTGTGAGGTCCTTAAGCACTATGCCATCGCTTCATGAGTGCGATGAAGGGGAAGTTAAAATGGGGCGTTCGCTTGACCCCCATTTTCCAACAGCCTGTTATATCTTCACCCTCACGGCCTTCCCACGTCGTAAGGTTTTGCTGCATGTTTTCTTATCCCATATGTGGAGTTCTACGGGGTAGTCTATGGGCAATCCATATTTATCCATGGCTACTCCCAGCACCTTCCTCCTTAACGCCCACAGGTCCTCAGGCCTTAGCCCCTCTTCCAAGCATAGGAGCACGTCTATGTCGCTTAAGATAGTGAGCCTGGACTCAGCTGCGCCACCAATGACGTATAGCTCTGCCTTGATGCCGAGGTCCCTAATCGCCTTAGCTATGGCTTTGACGGCCTCCTTCCACCTCCTAAGATGTTCTAGGTGATGTCTAGCCCAGGACATGCTCCTCAACCTCGTCTAAGAGTTTGAAGAGCTCCTCGGCCACTCTCAGCATCTCCTCCACGATACTCTTAGCAATAGGCCCCACACCGTACCTTGACTCGATATATGCTGCCTCGATGTCTATGAGGGCATCTCTCCGCTTCCTCACGAAGTCCACGATCCTCAGGGCACCCTCCTTAAGGCCCAGGTCTTCTAGCTTCCTCGCCAGCATTCCTAAGAGCTCCCTAATGCCGTGGAGCCTAGGCACTTCGCCCGTGAGCCTAAGCAGCGAAGCCTTAATCCTGAGCTGACATGCCTGATGAGCACTGAAGGAAGATATGTCAAGCCTTCTATCGATTAGCTCTCTAGCGAGGTCCAGGAAGGCACGGGCCCTTCCCTTGATGACGTTAACCCTTTCACCGCTCAATGCGATAGCTCGCCCTTAATTGGATTTTTATCGAGGCTCTTAAAACTTAGCCAGATGCCACGAGCTTCCCGATGAGGAACGGGACATATGGGCCTCTCACGGCCCGAGTGGGACGCCCCAATAGAGCAGGGCATTGGAGCCTTGTGTCCTAAACGCCCAGTTGGCTCGGCCAGCACTAGGCTTATAAGGAGTCTTGGTTCTTGAGTTCGGGCGAGACATGAGGAATCTGAAGTCCGAGATATTGAGGTTATTGAAGGAGGATGAGGAGTTTCGTTATGCGGTAGCCGGGCTGATAGGGCTCGAGGAAATACTAAAGAGGCTCGACAGACATGAGGCGCAATTAATCAAGTTAAGAGAAGACATGAATAGGCTAAGGGAGGATATGAATAGGGGATTTAAGCGCTACGATGAGGAGCTAATTAGGCTTAGGGAGGACATGAACAAGCTTAGGGAGGATATGAATAAGGGCTTTAGGCGCTATGATGAAGAGCTAGCCAGACTTAGGGAGGATATGAATAGGGGCTTTGAGCTCCTACGCAGGCACATAGATGCGTTAGGGGCCAGGTGGGGTCTCCTAGCTGAGGAATCCTTCAGGGCCGGTATGGTGGGGATAGTGGAGCGTTATTTTGGTGGTCGGGTGGAGCGCTGGACACACTACGATGAGGAGGGGTTCGTGTTCGGCTTCCCAAGCCTCGTAGAAGTGGACATGGTCATCAGCGATAAGGAGCATATCTTGGTGGAAATAAAGTCGAGCGTCTCCAGGGCAGATGTTTACGAGCTCTGGAAGATGGGCCAGCTCTACGAGCGTATTAGAGGCGTGAAGCCTAGACTAGCTATAGTATCTCCATTCGTTAGAGAGGAAGCCAAGAAGCTAGCAAAAGAACTAGGCATAGACGTTTACACGAGCTTATAGCCTTAAGAGGTATGAGCGGGACTTATAGCATTCACTAAGGCCATTCTCCGCTCACATTAATGGGCCAGGGACATCAGAGGTATACGACGCTGGCTCCATCGCGCCCAGCAGCATCAAGCTATCGCCCATCTCTCGTGAGTAAGCTGGCCCTCCTCTCCTTGGCTAGGGCTATGTAGAGGGCATTTACATAGACCTGCTCTCGGCGCTCGCCTTCCTGTCGTCCGTCACGAGCACCAGCCATACCTCATGGCAATGGCTAGGTAAGATGCGCCATAGACCGGGATGTATCTTTCCTACCGCTACGTTTGGGGAGAAACCGGCCATATAACGATGCCTTTCTCCTCTGCCTCCTTTGGCAATAAGCTCCCCTTTGATCTCAATCTCTCGTATTCCTCCTCCGTGTATATGTGCAACTCTAACTGCGAGATGCTAAGGGCATCCCAACAAATACTATAATCATCCTGTCTCTTAGGCCCTCTGTAAATTACCAGCAGGTCAACATCGCTTGCAGCAGTATACCTTGCCCTAGCATAAGAGCCAAATAATATTACCTTCGTTATCGGTAGGACATTCAGCACGCTCTCAATTCCCTCCCTTATCCGCCTTATCAGCTTCTCCCTATCGAGTTCTGGCCAAAATATCCTCACAGAATTGGACGATTCTCTGGGCATACCCTATCAACCTCCTGGCCTCAACTTCAGTATAGATATCGCAGGGAGCTCCCTCTGGATGGACGTTTGGGTACCTGGTCGAGATGTAGGCCTTGTCCAACTCCTTGGCCATATCTATCAGCTCCTTACCGGGCCTGAGGGGTTCCGGCAACCTCTTGAGCAGGCCAGCCACCGAGTGGCCAAACGCCTCAGCCCCAAGCTTCTGGAAGACCGCCTTAACGGCTTTCTCAGCTGCCTGCTGCGATAGAAAGCAGGCCCACTCGTAGAAGCCACCTTCAAGCTCGTATTCTGCATTCTCTAAGTCCCTCCTGGCCTGCCTGAGCCAGTCAGCGCTCCTCTCAACCACGTCAGGGCCTCCTCTCACTAACTCATAGGTTGACGAAGGCCTTTAAAGACTACCTTTCACACTGGCCTCACTACCTCTCAGGAGGCGGGGAATTAGCTTATTAGCCACCTTAGAGTTCAAATAGTAACGTCGTGTAACTTGCGTGGTATTATTTCTCTTCCTATCAACAATAGATGGCTCGCTCTCTTCCGGTTCTTCATAGACCTCTCGTGATATACCAATTCGCTCAGCATATAGAGCGATTACTCTATTGGGTTCAAAAAGCGATAATCCTACTAAGTGAGGCACCTCATGACAGCTAGTTTTCGACGCCTTAATCACATCCTATAGTTCTCTCGGCGGCCTCTGATGGCTGGGCTTACTAGCGATTCTCTAAAGATCGTGGTTCTTGCCCAAGAGCCCTCAGAACCGCTCGGGCATCGGCTAGGGCTCTTCTAGCACACTCAAGTGTACGCCTAGCATCTCCCTCATTATGTATATCCCAGGGCATGAGGCCCCTCGTAGGCTCCTCATACGCGGCCCTACCATGCCATGTTCTGCTGCTAGTTCCTCAGCTATCAGGCTGTTGAAAAATGAGGGCCGTTAGCTTGTCCCTCATTTTTCAACTTCCCCAAAACGCTCCCTGAGCAAGCGGTAGAGAGCATGATAGAGACTCTCGCCAGCCCCGTCTGCCGTGTTCCAATGATGTAATCTATTACGTGCCTTATGGCCTCACGTCACACACGCATGGTCTTGAGGAGAATAGGGACCTGGGTGGCCCCTCAGGGGCAACCTTCACGGCAAAACTCAAGGTTGCTTGAACCCTCATCTGAGACCACCAAGAGAACTCCAGACATGATAAATAAAAGTCTGATCATGGTCATTCCATACCGGTCCATCCAAGAGGTGGGTAAAACTAAGCCCTAATTTTCAACAGCCTGTAAGTCTGTCAGAACACGCCGTTCTGTCCCGCTCGGACATCTGGAACCTTTATGCCCGGACGGGACTTCCCAGCTCCCGCCTGTCGCCAGGCTTTCATGGCCGGGCGTTCGGGGCGAACGGAAATTCCCCACATCCTTCTGACCCTTCATCAGCTTGGGCATTCGGCGCTTCTGACCGCCACATTCCGCCCAGGCTTCGGGCTTCCTCGACTCGTGGAAGGAGAAGCGAGTATTTAAGCTTACCGTTGGCCGAGTCGTATCTAAAAGTCCCCTTTGTCCATATTTTACGATACTGCCCTGTAACGCTCAACTACTTAAGGCCGGGGGTATCAAGCTGCCATGATGGAGGAGGCCATCGGGGAACTCCACGGGAAGGCCCTCAAGATATACGTGCTCCTGGCTTCAGTTGGCAGGCCCATGAGCGTCCGCGAGATACAGAGGCGCCTTGACCTCAGCAGCCCCTCCCTGGTCCACTACTACCTTAAGAAGCTAGAGCACCTCGGCCTCCTCGGCCGCGACCCAAAAGGCCATTATTACGTCAAGAAATTCGTGAAAATAGGAGTGCTAAGGGATTTCCTTATACTGAGACATAAGCTCGTGCCCAAGTATTTGTTCTACTCCGTCTTCTTCCTCGTGCTCTTCATCTTCTGTGCTCTCGCCTTCTGGCGAACCACCGACCCGGGTCTCTTCTTCCTAGCGCTCACTTCCCTGGCCGTGGCCTCGGCGAGCTGGGCTCTCGAGGCCGTGAAGGCCTGGCGCAGCTTGCCCGGGTGAGGGCAACGCCGTTATAGGCCACGTGCGCCCACACTCGGGGGCGTGCCTGGGTTGGCCGTGAGGTCCTGTGACGTAGGCAGCCTCCCGCCCATAGCGGACGAGGGCTTGCTCAAGAAAGGGGCTCAAGATGTCCTCAGCCCCGGTAGGGCTAGGTCGGGATCGGCGGCCGAGTTCAGGCGCGCGGTCCTCTTGGCCATGAGGGATAAACTCGCGACCGGCATGGACGCGCCCACCTACCCGCAGTTCAGGGACATGAACGAGATGTTCCTCTCCATGTTCTCCGGCCTAAAGCGCTTGGAGGGCCGTTATGTAGAGGTCGCCGGGCTAGGCGTGAAAGACCCGAGGATACCCGAGGTCCTAGTGGTGCGCGAGGCCGCCAGGGAGTTAGCCGAGGAACTGGGCCTGGATAAGGTACGCATACGCGTCTGCATCACTGGCCCTCACACGCTCTCCTTTCAGTTCGCGTTCAGGAGCCCCGGCCTCCTCAGGCGGTTAGGGCACGTGTTGGCCAAGGTAGCCGAGACTAACCTCGCTTCCGATAAGCACTTCGAGGTCGCCATGCTGACTGTGGACGAGCCCACCTTCGGCACTGTGGACGACCGCCTGTTAGAGCGCGGCTCAGAAGGCCGGGAGGCCCTGCTGGAGGCGTGGGAGGAAATACTCAGGCCTGCGAGAGCTAGGGGCATCATCACCTGCTTCCACCTGCACTCCACGATTGACGACCTCTTCTGGCAGGTGGAGAACCTGAGGTTAGTGGAATCGCACGTAGGAGATCCTCTTTATGGGCTTGAGGAGACCAAGGCGCTGTTAGATCGGCATGATAAGGCTCTGAGGGCTAGTATCTGTAAGGCTGATTTCGACGAGTTGGTAAGGGCGAGAATCAAGGCGGAATTCCCGGATGCTAGTGAGGCTGTAATGGCTGAACGCCTCGGAGAAGCTTGGAAGGCCATAAGGGCTGGCAGGCTAGACCCTATCAGCTTTATCGAAGATGTTAAGGTTATGGCTAAGCGGCTGCGTGAAATCTTAAAGCGCTTTGGGTCAGAGCGCGTACCCTTCGCTGGGCCAGAGTGCGGCTTGAGAGGTTTCCCGGCCTATGGCTCAGCTATAGAATGCTTGAGACGTGTGGTCAGGGCCTGTCAGGAGGCTAGTGGGAGCGGGTATTAGAGATAGCACGAGCACGCGACCCAAGAAGCTGGCTAGAGACGGGGAGTATTCGGCGGTGCCATGTCCACTTATCTGTGTTTTCCTCAAGAACGCCCTGATCGAGCTCGCTTTCATTGATGCATACGTAATAAGAGCATGGGCTACTAAGTGCTAGGCAAATTGTAAGTTTCCTCTCGTCTTTCTCAGCCGACCAGAGACCGTCCGGCATTTCTCTCAGCTTCCAGCCATCGTGTTCTAAGAGTTCTAGAAGTAACAGAAGAGTATCTTCATCACTCGCTAAGATGACGCCTTTATCCGCCGCCGACCGGTATATCAGTAAGGCTAGCTCTTGCGCTCCCGCTGCCCCCTCCATGGCCGGGAAGCTACTCTACTCTGAGAATAAAAGGTTTTCTCCTCTGTCTGTAGAAGTTAGGGCGTGTTTA